>JAVBNW010000085.1:0-15914 GCA_031551255.1 Eubacteriales bacterium
CGAAGTCGCGGGGCCACGACGCGCGACGTCCCGTGAAACATCACGATGTTTTACGGGAATACAGCGCAGTGCGCCCCGACGAGCCGCTCCTCCTCTTCCTCAAAACCGCTGCGGCGCTTTTGTGGAGTAAAAAACTCGACGCAAAGGGCACGAAGCTCGCGTACTCCGTTCTTCTCAGTCTCAAAGAAACCTCAGTTTCTTTGAGAAGAGGAGATTCCACGAAGCGTCCGAACCACCGCCATGCCGCAGCTTGGTGGCGGTTCAGCGCGGAGTGTGAATCGAAGAGTTGTAATAAATCCTACACCTTGGGCATTGATTGAATCAACGCGCGGCGGGTATACTATATAAGGACAACGAAAAGGGGGGAACACGATGAGCGGCGGCGGCGGCGGCGACTGGAGAAAAGGAGACTTTCATCAGGCCAACTATGCTCTGCTAAACCTCGTACACGGAAAAGAAGACCGCAAGATTTTGTCGTGGCGCAACCTTCTATACCTTTTGATCATCCTAGGAATGTTGGGTTTGGTGGTTCTTGGGTGGTTCGTCATTGGAAACATCGTGAATTGATTCGGCATAGCCCGGCCTGTAGGCGGTTTACTGCCGCGCCGGGCTCGCCGTTTACCATAGCGAAAGCCGCGGAATACCCGCGGCTTTTGTATGCGAAAAAATATGGAAGCAAAGGTGCATCTCAGTGGTGCCCGGCGTTGTAGGGCTCGACCTTATGCCGATCTTCGGGAATCAGGCCGTCGTCAAAATGGATCATCACGTTTTGACTCGCCAGAATGTTTTGCAGCGAACGTACGTCGATTTGGCCGATGGGCTTTGCGCTATCGACGGCCAGAGCGCACGCGACGCCTGCCGCCTGCCCCGTGAGGATTGCCGGAGGGATCACGCGCAGAATATCCCAGGCATAGCCCGCGCCCGCGGCCGAGCGCCCCGCGGTGATCAGGTTGCAAAAATCGGGATGGAAAAGCGTCCGGTAAGGAATCTCATATAAGAAATCTTTGTGCTCAAAATCGTTGACCGCGCCGATAGAGTCGTCGAAATGGCGGTACACATCCTCGGTGGTAAGCGTGTATGCCCCGTCGATGCGGCGGGTTGTGCGAAACTGAGCCATACCGGGCAATTGCAGGATATCCCGCTTATCGCGATCCTGCCCCTTGATCTTTTCGAGGATCTCCCTGTGGTTTTCGGCGACATAGCACGTCACATCGGCGCCGTCCGTCCCCTTCCAATACGGCTTCCCTTCGGGATGCCCCTTTCCGAATAGATCGGACGGACCGCCGTGTACGGCATATAGGAGCGCGGCGATGTCTTGCCGCTCAAGCGTGCGCTCGCAGCCGGCGAGGTCGGTTCCATAGGCGTAAAATGTGTGATAGTTGTTTCCCTGCACCGTGGGCACGCCCGCCCGGTACAGGATGTCGGCATCGCCGGTGGTGTCCACAAACATGCTTCCGTCGACCCGCGAGCATCCGGATTTGTTTTCCAACACCAGCCCTGTTAAGCGGTTATCATCCATGATGGGACGGGTAATCAGCGTGTCGAACAAAAGATCGACGCCCTCATCCTGAACAAATTCCGTGAGCGCAAGCGCGAAAATCGGCGCGGAAAACCGGGAAACCAGCCGGGTTTTCGCGCCGGTGCCGGGTTCGCCGCTCTTCCATTCGTCAGGAATGGTGTCGTAGCCATACCGCACCGACAGCCTGAGCAGTTCGTCCGCCATGCCCTTGATGATCTGCACGCCGCGCCCGTTGCACATGGGTACAAAGAGGTTTACCAAACCGATGGTAGCCAGGCCCCCGAGCGATATTGTCTTTTCAATCAGCAGCGCCGTCTTTCCCGCGCGCCGCGCCGCTACAGCGGCGGCGACCCCGGCGAGCCCGCCGCCGGCGACTACGACGTCATAGTTTCCAATGGACGGCATATTCACATGCATGCGATCCCCTCCCGGATAGGTCTCAACAGCGTATGGAACAAATCGGGGATATATCTTTTACTCCTGATACCCGCACGGGTGCCCCGTATGCCACTTCCACGCGCCCGCGACGATGGCGTCGAGGTTTGTCCTGTGGGGGTTCCAGCCCGTTTCCCTGCGAAACTTCTCGTTGGAGGCGATGAGCACCGGGGGATCGCCAGGCCGCCTATCCATCTCGATGATATGCGCCTTCTTGCCGGCGATCTTTTCGGCGCAGGCAATGACCTCGCGGTTGGAAAAGCCTTGCCCGCTGCCCAGGTTGTAGCTTTCGGTAAGATGCCCGTCGCGCAACGCTTCCAGGGCAAGCAAATGCGCCTCACTCAGATCCTGCACTTCGATGTAGTCGCGCACACAGGTGCCGTCGCGCGTCGGAAAATCCGTACCCGTCAGGTAGAACGGGGTATCCGGGTTCATCAGGTGCTTAAGAATATTGGGGATCAGGTGCGTTTCCGGATCGTGCGCCTCGCCGATCTCCCCGGAATCGTGTGCGCCTGCGATGTTGAAATAGCGTAGCGAAATCGAACGCATACCGTACGCCGCGTCAAAATCCCTGAGCGCCTGCTCGATCATCAGCTTTGTCTTGCCATACACGCTGGCGGGGTTGGTCGGCGCATCCTCGGCGATGGGCATGCGATCGGTCTGCCCATATACCGCCGCGCTGGATGAAAACACGATCGCCTTTATGTTTTCTTCGGCCATTGCGCGCAAAAGGGAGAATGAGCCCCCTACGTTGTTGTCGTAATACAGCGCCGGGTTACTCATCGATTCGCCCACCTGCGTTCTGGCGGCAAAGTGCAAAACCGCCGTTACGCCGTGGCCGCGCATGATGCCCCTAAGCGCCTGCGTATCGCGGATATCGCAGAGAATCAGCTCGCCGGATGCCGCGGGCGCAAAGCCCGTGGATAGGTTGTCGACAACCACGACCTCCTCACCGCGCTCCACAAGCAAACGCGAAACGTGGCTACCCAAGTAACCGGCGCCCCCGGTAATCAACACGGCCATGCGCATACCTCCCCGTTCCCACAGAACATGTTATCTATATGTTCTTCAGCCTATAGGTTCTCCAGCGAGATTTTCGGCTCTCTGGAGGGGCGATACATCACAAAGCGCCAGCCGATGCACTGTACCGGCGCCGCATGTACCTGAGCGCACAGATCGTCGCATTCTTCCCTGACCGTCAGCGGCGCGTTTTTCTGCACCGCAACTTTCACGAGCTCATGCGCTTCCAGGGCGTCGTATGCGCTCTTTACCAGCGTAGGCGTTACACCCTCCTTGCCGATGTATACGATCGGCTCCAGATCGTTGGCCATCGAGCGCAGATACGCGCGCTGCTTGGAGGTAAGTTCCATAAAAAACACTCCCGTCAATCGATAAAGTCGAACTCGAAATCTCCAAGGCGTACTTCGTTGCCGTCCTTTGCGCCCTTCTCGCGCAGCGCGGCGATGACGCCGAGCCTTCTGAGCATTCTATCCAGCCACGCAAGAGAATCCACATCCCCCGTATTGACCGAGCGCATAAGCCGCTCAATCGTGGGGCCTTGCACGTCGAACCAGCCGTCGCTCGCGCGCGTTACGACAAACGGCTCCTCCTCAATTTCAACCTCGATGTAATCCTCCTCGAAATCCGGCGAAGACGGCAAATGCTCAAGCATTTGCGTTATCGCAAACGGGAGCGGGCGAAAGCCCTCGCCCGTCGCGGCGGACACCGGATATATCCGCGCATCCGCCCCGAGTTTTTCCGCAAGACGCGCAAGGTTTTCCTGCGCTCCATCCAAATCCATCTTGTTGGCGAGGATCAACTGTGGCCGCCCGGCCAGTTCGCCGTACAAACGCAGTTCATCCTGAATGATGTCGTAATCCTGCAACGGATCGCGGCCCTCGCTGCCCGATATATCCAGCACGTGCAGTAAAAGCCTCGTGCGCTCGATATGCCTAAGAAAATCGTACCCAAGGCCCGCGCCGGCGGAAGCTCCTTCGATAAGCCCGGGAATATCCGCCATCACAAAGCCGTCGTCCTCCACCCTAACCACGCCAAGGTTCGGCGTGAGCGTGGTAAAGTGGTAATTGGCGATCTGCGGGCGCGCCGCCGTCATCACCGAGAGGATCGACGACTTGCCGACGTTGGGAAAGCCCACGAGCCCTACGTCGGCGATGGACTTGATCTCCAGCTGTACTTCGATTTCAGGGGCCTTTTCGCCGGGCTTGGCAAACGTAGGCGCCTGGCGCGTGGGGGTCGCAAACCGTGCATTGCCCCATCCGCCGCGCCCGCCGCGCAGCAGCACGCGTTTTTCGCCTTTTATGCGGATATCCGCCATCACGCGGCCCGTCGCCACATCCCTGACAATCGTGCCCTGCGGCACGCGGATTACGGTATCCGCACCGCTCTTGCCGGTGCAGTTGTTCGCGCCGCCGTTTTCGCCGTTCTCCGCGCGAAACTTGCGATGATAGCGAAAATCCATCAGCGTGCGCATGCCCTCGTCCGGCAAAAAAATCACGTTGCCACCGCGCCCACCGTCCCCGCCGTCAGGTCCGCCGTTGGGCACGTACTTCTCGCGGTGGAAGTTGACCTTGCCGTCGCCTCCATCGCCCGCCTTGATCTTAATTTTTACGATATCTACGTATTGCAGCACGTCGTTTCTCCTAACCTATCCGCCCGCGTGTAACAGAACGGGCCTTGCGGATTTACGGATCCCCATCGTCGATTCTACGTCTATTCTATGCGAATGCGTCATAGGTTAACCTGTCCAAGTTGCTGCCCGGAAAGCGCGTATTCGCAGTAAGGGGCTATCGTGCAGCTTGAGCAGGCCGGCTTGCGCGCATGACATACCCTGCGCCCATGCCAGATCAGCCAATGATGCGCCACCGACCAAAGCTCTTTGGGGATCGCCTCCATCAGCTGTTCTTCGGTCTTTTCAACGTTCTTTGCGTGCGCGATGCCGATGCGGTTGCTCACGCGGAACACATGCGTATCCACGGCGATCGCATCCCCGCCAAATGCGTTTGCGTACACGACGTTGGCCGTCTTGCGCCCTACACCCGGCAGTTTTACGAGTTCTTCAAGCGTGCCGGGCACCTTGCCGGCATATTGCTCTACAATGATACGGCACGCGGCCAGGATGTTCTTCGCCTTGTTGCGATATACCCCGCAGCTATGGATGATCTGTTCGAGTTCGTGCTGCGAAAGCAAGAGCATGGCCTCCGGCGTGGGAGCCTTGACAAACAGCACCTGGGTCACGGCATTGACGCGCTTGTCGGTGCACTGCGCCGAGAGGATGGTGGCCACCAGCGTTTCGTACGGATTGGAAAAGTGGAGCTCGGCCTTCGCCTCGGGGTAAAGCCGTTGAAGTTCTTCCAGAATGCGCGTCATAGCAATGCCTCCCAACCGATACAGTGTACCAGTTGAGAGGCGCGATGGCAACCGGATTTCTTGGGGGCGCGCCCGCAAACCTTATGGAATCGCCCCATTCGCAAGAGTGGCCCATAATCTGCGAAAAAGCGCGCGAAAACCCTCCGCCCAAAACAATTGCCGGTTGTTTAAACTGCCATACCTAAAATTGCGTGGGCATAGGCCTTGCGATGAGTTTTGCTCCAGTTTTTTCCAATGTATAAAATCCGACCAGGCTGTCGGGTTTCATCGCGCGGGCAATATCCACGACAGTGGGGGCGCTGTTCATATCAAAGCGCAGGGAAAGGCCGCACCCGACGGCCACTTCGCGCGGCGTCGAGATTACACTGGTGCGGATGCCCCGCTGCCTGAGCATTTCTTGAAACTGCAGCACCTGCTGGCGGGAGCGAAACGATGCGATACCATAGGTTTCCATGTGTTCACCTCCGTATGCCTCCGGCAACAAGCGGCCGAAAGGTTAATATACTATACGGTGAAGGCGCCCGAGCGGTGCCAGGGAGGATGCGAATGATTTATCTGGACAACGCGGCCACCAGCTACCCCAAGCCCCAGCGCGTGGGCCGTGCGCTGATGAAAGCCATGGAGGAATACGGCGCGAACCCCGGGCGCTCAGGCCATGCGCTTGCAATTCGTGCCGCGCGGGATGTATATGGCGCCAGGGAAGAGCTTGCGCAGCTGTTTTTCTGGAAAGAACCCATGGATTTTGTGTTTGGCTTCAACTGCACCGATATGCTCAATCTAGCGATCAAGGGCGTCATCCGGCAGGGCGACCATGTCGCCACGACGTTTTGGGAACACAATTCCGTACTACGCCCGTTAAAAAAGCTGGAGATGCAAGGAAAAATCACGCTCACCATCGGCGACCGCATCGAAGATGCGCTGAGCGCAAAGACCAACGTCGCGGTCATCACCCACGCTTCCAACGTAACCGGCATGATAAACCCGCTTGCGCGCATTCTACCGATGCTTAAAAAGCGCGGCATCCTTGCGATCGTGGATGCGGCGCAGACCGCCGGAGTGCTTGACGTCGACCTTTCCCGCTTGCCTGTCGACCTTATGGCGATGCCCGGCCACAAGGGCCTGCTAGGCCCGCAGGGCACCGGCGCGCTGTTCATCCGGCCCGGCCTTGCGCTCGATACCCTGCGTGAAGGCGGTACGGGCTCGTCTTCCGACAGCATGATTCAGCCCGACGATCTGCCCGAACGCTATGAAAGCGGCACGCTGAACGCGCCGGGGCTGGCCGGCCTGCGCGAAGGCGCGCGCTTTACGCGCGAGCATGCGGGAGAAATCCACGGCCACGAGCTGTACTTGACCAAGCGCCTGCTGGACGGCCTTTTGAACATACCCTATGTTACGGTGTACGGCCCGCACACCGCCGCCGCGCGGGTGGGGACGGTGAGCTTCAACTTGAGTGATCTGCACTCGGGCGCGGTGGCCGATCAGCTCAATGACGCGGGCATCTGCGTGCGCGCGGGGCTGCACTGCGCGCCGGGAGCTCATCAGATTATGGGCACGATGGAGCAGGGCGCCGTGCGCGCAAGCGTCGGGCTATTTAACACCGACGGAGACGTGGATGCGCTTTTGTGCGTCATCTCCTCTTTGGCGAAGCAACTGTAGCGCAGCGCGGCAAACTCTAAAATTTTAAACTTTCTATTTGGGTGTCCTTCAAGCCGCTGCGCCGCAATCCGCGCTCAGGGACTTTGAGGATACCTCCGCTTTGGCACAGCTTGGTTGCGGCTTGTCTTTTGGATGGGTGTCAAGTAAAATATCATTGTGATTTTCGTAGTAACAAAAACCAAAGGTGAATGAAATGAAAGCTGAAATGAGCACAAAAGAACGCATCGAAGCCGCCATCTTTAAAAAAGACGCGGACAGGCTGCCCTTTTGGCCCAAGCTTACGGAAACCTACCGGCGCTTCCAGCCGCGAGGCGCGAGCGCCACCTTGGAACAGATGCACGTTTACATAGGTTCCGACGTGGCGCGCTACACGGAAATCGGCACGTTGAGAAGGCCGGTCGACGGAATCGAAGTCAAAAAAGAAAGGACGGCCGCCGAAGAGATCGTCACCTACGCGATCGACAAACGAGTGCTCATCGAGCGGAATATGCTCACACAAGAGGCCGGCGACTCCCATCCGGTAGAATATCCGATAAAGTCGCTCGAAGATATTATGGCTATGACAAAGTACTACGAAACGGGCAACCACTACGTGGCCCCTTCGTGCCTGGAGGCGCACCGGCGGCATCTCGAAGCTGCCCCCGACGGCTTTTTCTTCGCGTCTATGAGCGCAACCCCGGTCATGGAACTTGCGCAATACAAAGCCGGTCTGGAAAATTTCGTCTATTTTCTGGCCGACTATCCGGATGAGATGGAAACGCTCATCGCGGCGATGCACCGCGACTATCTGCAAAGGCTCGAACTTACGTGCCAAAGTATGCAGACCGACTATATTCTAGCCACTGAAAATACGTCCTCGACGATGATCAGCCCCTGGATGTTTACAAAATATTGCAGGCCGCACCTTACGGATGCCGCCAATCTCGTCAAAAGCTACGGCAAGCACCTGATTTTGCACATGTGCGGGAAGCTGAAGGCGTTTTTGCCGGACATCGCAAAGATTCCGGCGGTGGCGATGGAAGCTTTCACATCCGCCACCGTCGGGGATACCGGCATAAAAGACGGGTTTACCATGCTGCCCGGCAAGGGCATCATCGGGGGCACATGTGCGTCGACCTGGCTTCTTGGCGAGAAAGAAATTATCGATAGAATCCTTTTCGATATAGCCGAAGCGGGCGGAACGCGCGGGCTTTATCTCACGTCGGCCGGGGTCATGCCCTTTTCCGCCTCGGTCGAGAAGATCAAGGCGGTCAGGTCGGCCGTCCTGTCCGGCCTGAAGAACTAACGGTATGTGCATGCCTATTGAAGATTCGAGATGATCGGCCCGGCATGCTCTAAAGAACATGCGGGCTCCGCGCTCACTCGGCCAAATACACGCAGCCGAAGCCTTCCTCGTCCGCCGGCGCGCCCATGGAATGAGCGCCCAGCAGCAGCTCGCGCTTCACCCTGTCGGGCGTCCACTCCGGGTGCTCCTCAAGGAGCAGCGCCACGCAGCCCGCCACCACCGGCGTGGATGCGGACGTTCCGGTAAAGAGCCCGTAACCCTCCCCCTTCGTCGTCATCAGCTTTACGCCCGGGGCGCACACCTCGGGTTTTTGCGCGCCCGAAACCGGACCACGGCTCGAAAAATCGGGGATGAGCAGCTCGTCGCCCCGGTCGTTGATCGCGCCCACGGTGACTACGCTGCGCGCGCAGCCAGGCGAGTTGATCGTCCCCCGCTCCGGCCCGGAGTTTCCCGCCGCGGCCACCACCACGATGCCCTGCGTCCACAGCGCCTCCACGCCGCGCATCAGCGAATCGAGGCTATCCTCCGCCTCGATGCCCAAGGAAAGCGACAATACCCGGATGTCGTAGCGCGTCCGGTTATCCGCCACCCACTGCATGCCCCGCAGCACGTTCAGGATGCTGCCCCCGCCGTCCTTATCCATCGTCTTCACCACCGCAAGCGTCGCCTCCGGCGCAATGCCCCGGTAGAGGCCGCCGCAGCCCGCGCCCGAGCCCGCAAGGCAACCAGCGCACATCGTACCGTGCCCGTGATCGTCATACGGGTCAGCCTTTCCGTCTACGATGTCGCGAAACGCGGCAATCCTGCCCATAAAATCTTCGTGGGGTTGTATGCCGGTATCCAAAATGGCGACCGTAACGCCTTTTCCCGTCGGCCCCGCTGTTCCAAGAGGCGCGCCGACCGTGCCGCGCGCCTTGTCCATCAGCGCGCGTACGCGACCGTTTTTCTCTATGTACCCTACGTCCGCGCGCGCGCTCAGGCGCGCAATTTGCCGGTGGTTGAGCTCTACCGCAACCGCGTCGATCAGCGGAAGATACTCGGGGTGCATCCCTTTGCCGATAAGACGGCCGCGCAACTGGCGGCTGCGCTGTGTGACGATTACGCGCTCCGGGCCTCCGTAGGCGTGAAGACTGCGCCTTAGGGGTGGAGAGAGCGTGCTTTTTCCCATCCGGATCACCTCGCACCATCCTATGAACCGGCAGGGCGCTTTGCGCATACCTTACCCCATAGGAGGGGATGCATGTGTCCGCTTACTCAAACCTCCCGCCCATCAAGCCGCCGCGCTCCATGGCGTGGTATGCGGATTTCGTCGCCGAGCAGGATGACGCGCTCGAGGAGGGCCTTAGCCTGCTCGAATCCCTTCGCTCCGCGCTGCCGCCCCACAAATCCGCGGCAATCGACGAGGCGAAGCGGCTGCTGATCTCCGCCGCGGAGCTATACAACAAGGCTCGCGACGCGCAGGATCGCCTTTGCGCCGATCCTTCTGCGCTGGCCGATCTTCTTTCCCCTGAAAAAAAAGAATTCCTCAGCCAGCTGTGCGCCCTTGTGCTGAAAGACCGCGCGTAGATTCCGCGCGGCCCTTTACCGGCCAAGGCGCGGTCGCGTCCGGCCCGCTCGCGACCGCTTCGCGCAAGTGTCCGACCCTTGGCGTTCTCTAGCTTTTTTGCGGAGCGGGCCGAGCCTCTGCGCATTTTTTTATAAGATGCAAGGGTAGCCGAAATTGTTTGTGAACAGCCGCTGTTTATGACATAATATAGGCAGTTTAGGTCGCGCCGCGCGCGGGGTGGGACAGGCCATCCGGCGGAAGCGTTTGGCCGGGCGCAACGCCCCTTCCACGGACTGGGTACGGATGTTCGCACTTCGATCGCCACGACGAGGAGGATTTACGAATGAAGCTTCAAAAGCGCGCTTTCGCCCTGGCGCTCGCGGCCCTGATGTTCGCGGCTCTCATCCCCGCGCTGCCGCATATACCCGAGGCGAAGGCGTCGGGCCCCGCAACGCTCTACGTCGCGCCGGGCGGCGCGGAACTGCCCGCGGACGCCACGTCGTGGGCCAGCGCCACGAGCGACCTACAGGGGGCCATCGAGGCGGCGGTCGCCGCCGGCGGCGGCGAGGTATACGTTCAGGCGGGCACGTACGCGCCCGCGACGCAGGCCAACGACACGGGCGAAACGGACGATCGCTACCGCCACTTTTCGCTGCGCAACGGCGTTCGGGTGGTCGGCGGGTTCGCGGGCACGGAAGGCGACGGCACGCCCACCGGCGGCGCGACCATCCTTTCGGGCGACCTCCTCGGCGACGACGTTCCCCTCGCCTCGACGACCAACAAAACCGACAACGCGTACCACGTGTTCTACCACCCGAGCGGCCTGGACGCCACCGCCGCCCTGGAAAACGTAACCATTTCGGGCGGCAGCGCGGACGGCGCCTCTCCTTTAGACTACGGCGGCGGCATGTTCAACGATAACAGCAGCCCCACGCTTGTGGGCTGCACGTTTACGGGCAATACGGGCGGCGACGGCGGCGGCATGTACAATAGTAACAGCAGCCCCGCCCTCACCCGCTGCGCGTTCGTCAAAAACCCCGCCAACTACGGCGGCGGCATGTACAATAATAACAGCAACCCCGCGGTTACCGATTGCACGTTTACCGAAAACTCGGCCAAAACCGACGGTGGCGGCATGTACAACAAAAACAGTAACCCCACGGTTATCGGCTGCACGTTCACCCACAACTCGGCCACGGACTCCGGCGGCGGCATGTACAACTACGACCGCAGCAGCCCTACGGTCACGGACTGTACCTTCACGCTGAATTCTTCCTCAAAGTATGGCGGCGGCATGTACAACTACGACCGCAGCAGCCCCACGATCACCGGCTGTACATTCACCCAAAACTCGGCCACGCAAAACGGCGGCGGCATGAGCAACGATAATGGCAGCACCCCCACGGTCATCGGCTGCACGTTCACCCAAAACTTGGCCACGCAAAACGGCGGCGGCATGGATAATTACGACAGCAGCAGCCCCACGCTCAGCCACACCATCATCTGCGGCAACACGGCAGGCGCCACCTCCTCCAACGATGTAGTCAATGGTAGCGCCTCCTCCCCCACGTACGAGCTCTGCATCGTGGGCGCGGACATCTGCGACGCCGCAAACGCGTTCGCCCCGACGGGCGTCGCGGCGAGCGCCATCGTCAACGCCGACGGCACGCTGCCCTCGGGCTCCCCGGCCATCGACGCGGGCGACGACGCGGCGTACGCGGCAAGGTGGACGGCGGGCTCTCCGTCCGTGTGGGACAGGGCCAAGGTTGCGCTCGGGTTTGCCCCCAGCGCGGCCTTCGACTTGGCACAGCTTGAGGACATCGCGGGCAACCCCCGTCTGGCCGGGGCGAGCGTCGACATCGGCGCGTACGAATACATCGCGCAATCCTCCGCGCAGCCCGGGCCTTCGCCCTCGGGCGGCTCTTCCGGGCCCGACATCGACTCCGTTTCGGCGACGCCGATTCCCGGAGGCGCGCGGCTGGCCGCCGACGCTTCCGGCAGCGCGGTGGGCCAGCGCTTTCAGTGGCAGGCGAGGCAGCCGGATGGATCATGGGCCGACATCCCCGGCGCGACAGGCCCGACGTTCGACTACGCCGGCCTTGCGCCCGGCCAAACCTATGCCGTGCGCTGCGTAATCACCAGCGGCGGTGGGTTTGCCACCTCCCCTACGGTAACGTTCACGGCGGGCGGCGCGGTTACACCCGGCGGCCCGGCGGGCAGCGAAACCTTCGCGGGCGTGGGAAGGACCACCGCGAACCTGAACGTGCGGCCCGGCCCGAACACGAGGCAAAGGCCGCTGGGCGTAATCCCGAGCGGCGGCGAGGTGACGATCCTTAGCTACGTGTTCGCGCCCGGCTACAGCTACGGCTTCTACCAAATCGCGTGGAACAACGCCGAGGGCTTCGCGTACGTCGCCGCGGACTATGTGGACGCTCTGTTCGATCCCCCACTCGCCGCGACGCTCTTGGGCAGGGTATACGTGCAATCGCGCATGAGCGCGTCGGCCGGGTTCCGCCTCGCGGTGCTGGAAGCGGGCGATGCCGTTACGGTGACCGGGCGGTACAAGCAGTGGTGGATTGTGCAGTGGAACGGCGTCACAGCGTACATCCGCAACGGCAAGAACCTGTCGTTTCCGTTGGCGGCATAGCCGCGCGGCGGCGCAAAACGCACCGAAAAAGGGCGCGAAGCCTATATCTCCCTAGCGCATAGAAGCCCTCGCATGCGCGCGCATGGCGGGGGCTTTTACGTTGCGCCGGAAAACCGCGCTTCGGCGGCGCGGACGCGTTCCGTTTCAGCTCTTCGTCTTGGGTTGAAAGAGAACGGCATTGAGCCAGCCGAACAAAATTGCCGCGGCAACGCCGCCTGCCGTGTTGGAAATGCCGCCGGTAAACGCGCCGAAAAACCCCTTTTCCCCGACGCCCTCCATCGCCCCCTTGGCAAGGCTGTAGCCAAACCCGGTGAGCGGCACGGTAGCCCCCGCGCCCGCCCATTCCACAAGCGGCGCGTACAGGCCAAGCGCCGTGAGCACGCAGCCGGAAACCACGAACAGCACGAGAATGCGCGCGGAGGTGATCTTCGTATACAATAGAAGGATTTGCCCGATTGTGCATATTGCCCCGCCGATGAGAAACGCCTTTACGTACATCATGCGCCCTCGCTCCTTTCTAAAACCACCGCATGGCACACGCCGGGTATGGATTCGCCCTGCATGGCCGTGACCGGGCTGAGCAATGCGCCGGTTGCCGCAAACAAAATTCGCTTAAGCTTTCCCTGCGCAAGCCTGCCCAGCAGCCAGCCGTTGAGCACCACGGAAGAGCAGGCGGCGCCCGACCCGCCGGCGTGAGGGTCCTGATCCGGCGAGAATACCTCGTTGCCGCAATCCATATGATTGTCCAGCGCGATTCCGTTTCGCCTGCATAATTCTTTGAGCAGCTTTGTGCCGATCATGCCCAGATCGCCGGTGACGATCAAATCATAATCCCAGGGCTTCCTGCCCACATCGGCAAGATGGCGCGCAATCGTGTCTGCCGCAGCCGGGGCCATAGCCGCCCCCATGTTATCGGCTTCAGTTACCCCCAAGTCTACCACCTTGCCGGTTGTTCCGTGCGTTATGCATACGTGCTCGTCGCCTTCGGGCGCCCTCAGCAGCGTCGCGCCGGATCCGGTAACCGTCCACTGCGCCGAAGGCGAGCGCTGGCCTCCGAGTTCCAGCGGCCCACGGTATTGGCGCTCTGCAGTAGAAAAGTGGCTGGCAGTCGCACATACTGCGTTGCCGGCATACCCCCCATCCACCAAAACACTGCCCAGCAGCAATGATTCGGACATCGTGGAGCATGCATTATAAAGCCCGAGAAACGGCATTTCCAACTGCCTTGCGGAAAAGGACGCCGATACGATTTGGTTAAGGAGATCGCCGCACAATAGCACCTGGATCTGGTCTTTTTTAAGGCCGGCTTTTCCGATCGCCGTCACGACGGTGCGCTCCAGAATGCTCGCCTCCGCCCTCTCCCAAGACTTTTCTCCGAGAAGATCATCCTGAAGAATCTCGTCAAATGTGTGCGCCAGCGGGCCGTTTCCTTCCTTCGGCCCTACGACGGACGCCCAGGCGGCCACCGCCGGGCGCGTATAAAACTGCATGGTCTGTGCTCCCAGTCGCTTTTCAGCCGCCATATTAGCCTCCAAAGAAAAAAGTAAAGAGCCCTACGAGGATCGATGTAATGATGCCATAGACGAGCACCGGCCCCGCAAGCACGAACATCTTGGCGCCTACGCCCGTAATCAGACCTTCGCGTCGGAATTCCATTGCCGGCGCGACGATGGAATTGGCAAAGCCCGTAATCGGCACGATAGAACCCGCACCCGCAAACTTGCCGATTTTGTCGTATACCCCAAGCCCCGTAAGCGTGGCGCCTAAAAAAATCAGTACGATCGAGGTAAACATCGCGGCCACCGGCTGTTCAAAGCCGAACACGCTTTTCCCAAGATCGGTAAGCCCTTGCCCGAGCACGCAAATAAGCCCTCCCACCAGAAAAGCGCGCAGCATGCTCATCGGCTTTTCAGAGGGAGGGGTTGCCTCTTTCACCATCTTTTGATAGGCCGCTTGCTTCATCTTTTGCTCCTGGTTCATCCTTGCCCTCCTCGGTTGCGCTGAGATTCGCCCTTGGGCGGTCGGAATCGCGATTCCCTGTCTCCCGGGCGAGGTTGGTAGTTCATCGCATGTTGTGGAAGATTATGGCGATGGTTCGTCATAGGCGCACCTCCTGATGAGGAAGGCTGACAAAACGCGCATTGACATAGGGCGGTTGGTTGTTTTGCCGCCCTAAAAGCTGCCATAGGGAGAAAGCAAAAACCCCAATGGCAACCCCTAAAAGAACCAGCAGAAACGACTGCAAAATTAGAAGCTTTTTCTCCACCGCAATCACCCGCCTATCGATTTACGGGTATTTTGCCCGTTTAGAGGGTGAATATGTGAACAGTCGAGAATCCCTTTTGATAAAATATACATATCGTGTCAAAAACAGCTCCGTCGGTTCGAATGCCGTCCCGCGCGTATGTTTAAAATTATCGGGGCGAGCCCGCGTGCCGCTTGCGCAAAGCCCCAATCAATGTTATGCTTCCCCTGGAAACGCACGCGCGGGAGGAAGAGCCATGAGCGTACATTTTTTTACCGATTTTTGTTGCGATTTGCCCCCTGCCTACGCAACGAGACGAGGCCTGACGATCGTCCCCATGGCCTATAAAATCGGCGACCGCGAAATTACCTGTCACGATGAGGCCGTATTGAGCATGAAATCTTTTTATAAGCAGATGCGCGAAGGGGCGATGTCTTCAACGTCGCAGGTGAGCACCTTTACGTTCATCGAACTTTTCCGGCCGCTTTTCGAACGCGGTGACGACGTATTCTATATCGCCTTCTCTTCCGCCCTCTCAGGCACCTACCAAAGCGCGGTGCTGGCGCGCGAACAGCTGCTGGCCGAGTTCCCCGAACGCAAATTTTACGTAATCGACAGCCTCAACGCGTCGACCGGCCAGGGCCTGTACATTCACTATGCGCTCAACATGCGCGATGAAGGAAAAACGCCGGACGAGATTCTCGTATGGCTTGAGGAGCATAAACAAAATTTCGCCGCGTGGTTTACGGTCTCCGATCTGGACTTCTTGCGCCGCGGAGGACGCGTAAGCGCCGCCGCCGCCTTTGTGGGCACAATGCTCAACATAAAGCCCGTGTTGCATGTCGATCGCGAAGGCGCGCTCATCGCCATGGAAAAGGTAAAAGGACGCCCCCGTTCGCTCCGCGCCCTGGTCGACCATATGGAGAAGACCGCCATCAACCCTGCCGAGCAAACGGTTTTTATCGGCCATGGAGATAATCAGGAGGACGCGCAAATCGTTGCCGATATGATCAAAGAACGCTTCGGCACCAAAGACTTCTTGATCCATCACATCGGCCCCATCGTCGGCGCTCATTCAGGGCCCGACACCATCGCGCTCTTTTTCTATGCCGTAAACCGCGACTAACTCGTCGGGGCACACTGCGCTTCGAAATCCCACCACACTGCGGTATGGTGGGATTTTTTACGCTTCGT
>JAVBNW010000072.1:0-40594 GCA_031551255.1 Eubacteriales bacterium
TGAAAATCCGAACAAAATGAGCGAGCAATTTTTTTGCCTCCGCGCGGAGACGGAGGGAGGCGTGGCCGGCAGCCACGTCGACCGACGCAGACAATGCGGGGCGGAAAAAGGGCCGCTCAGGTGTTCGGATTTTCAGGGCCGGCGACTATAAACTACTTTTCGTTTGTGCTCCCGATTTCAAGCAGATTACCTTCCGGGTCGGCGACATAAAAGTTGCGGATGCCGAAGGAAAAGGTCATAGGTTCTCCCGTTGGAAATCGCACGCCCAACTTCGATAGTCGCTCATATTCTGCATCCACATCGGCAAAGCAGGGCAACCAAAGGGCAATCTCAAACGTTTGATTGATTCCCTCGGGAGGGACGTAGCTCTCCCCAATTGCCTGTGCGAATGCTTTCCTGCTGTACATGAACAAGGATAGCGCGCCGCTTGCCGTCTCAAACTCCGCAAAATCTCCGCCATTCCATTGAGTATGAAAGCCCAATGTATCTGTGTAGAATCGAACCATACTTTCCATGTCGCCGGCATATAGGCACGCGCCTATCCTTACGTCGCGTCCGATCAATGTCATCCGTCTCCTCCCGTCACAACGTTTAGCAGGTGCTTAAGATATTTTAGCCCGCTTTTTGATGCGAACTCTTTTCTTAGTATAACACAGGTTATGTCGTTGGGTTACTCACAGCCAGTGTCCGTTTATGGATGCTCATAAAAAACATAATAGGATAAGGGAAGTTTCCAACTAGAATAGACTTCTTGCGAAACTAAAGGCAATGGCGGAGCGAGAAAAAATGGCGCTGACGACGTATCGCGTCATTTTTGCCGCTTCCGCCGCGTTTTGGAGTTTCGCAAGAGGCCTAATTACGCGGGAAGCGGATACCCGCTTTCTAGGCTCGCTGTCCCATTTTCGCAAATGAACAAACACCGATACCGCTTAAGATAGCAGCATCAATGTTTGCTTACTTATTTCACCGTCCCGTAGCGGCGCTTGCCTTATAGCGCCGCTTCCGCGGACAGGATGCGCTCGGTCGATTCCCAGCTATACAGCCACTCGGCGAAAAAACTGTCGAGCGGCTTTTGTACGTGCGCCTGCATCGCGCGCGTAAAGTCCGGAAAGTCCGCATCCCTGCCGTCGTAATCCCGTATAAACGCGCTGAGCGCCTCGGTAAACGCCCGCGCGCCCATCTCGCGCTCGAGGGCGCACAGCATCCATGTGCCTTTGTTGTAGGCCAGCTGCTCCCGGTGGCCGTCGTCGCTGAGGGAAGTGGCCCGAATGTCCCCGATCGCCCCTACGGCCTTTTTGACTTCCCCGCGCATTCGCATAAGCCTTCGTTGCGCCGCCGCCTCGCCGTGCAGCGCGCGCAGAACAAAGACCTGAAGGTAGGACGCGATCGCCTCATCGAAGAAGCGCTTTCCCTTCGCGCTCCCCGCGGCCCGCGCGGTCGTCCACCCGTGGGCGAGCTCGTGGTAGATTCCGTCGATCGCCTCGGGGTGTACAAACGCGTAGGTCTGCTGCAAAAAATAGCCGTCTCCGGCTTGCCCGCCCATGCCGTCGGGGATTTCGATCATCGTAAGGGGCCTGCGCCCCATCCGCGCGCCGAAGCGATCGCTCAGCAGCGCCGTGCAGGCGCCGGTTTCCGCGCGCAGCCTCTCTATCGCCCCTACGGATGCGGAATGGCGCATCAGGCATATGCGCAGCCCGGGCTCACTCACGATCTCATAGCGCCCCATCACCAAATCCAAGCGGCCCGAAGGCTCTTCCCGCACATACCGAAAGACCTGCTTGCCCCGCTCCTCGCGCACATCCGCCTCTTCTCCGCCGCACAGCGCCGAAATACCTCTGGGCATTCGCGCGGTGATTTCGTAAGAAAAGGCATCGTGGCACGCGTACAAAACCCCGTCTTCACCGGGGGCGGCGCGCATCGGATAGGCGTACGCGTCCTTGCGCACCAGCGTACAGGCCTCGTTTACATGATCGCGGACGTAAGCCCAATGTTCCGTATACGGAGTGAGCGGCCCTTCATAGGCAATGACCGCCTCCTGCCCGGCGGGAATACAAAAGCGCAGAAGATTGACCCGGGCAAGGCCGCCGTCCTGCACAAAGCCCATCTCCTGCCCAAAGGGCAGTTCCGCGCCGCGGGATTGTACGGAAGTTATGCGCATGCCGCGGTTGAGCGCAAACAGCGCCGTACCTTCTCCGCGCAGCGCAAACCCGCAGCGGCAGCTCAGCGTTTCCGCCGCAAAATCCGGCTCGACCGCAAGAGCCATATACTCTATCGTCCACTCGCCTTGCATAAACTACATCCTTTCCAGCATGAGCTTAACGCGCTTGATCATCTCCTCATCCAGCATCGCGACGACCTTCGTGCCCCCCTCTTCGTACGATTCAGATTCCACCGCGCCCTCCCGGTGTAAAAACGCCAAAACGGCGCCCTTGTCGTAGGGGATGGTGAGCTCCGTCGCGCGGCGCAGGGAGGAAAGCCTTTGCTCGATCGCCCCAAGCAGCGCACCCAGCCCTTGACCCTCTTTCGCGCAGATGGCGAGGGAACCGGCCATGGAAAACTGCGGGTCGCCGGGCTCCTTGTCGGATTTGTTCATCGCGACGATTCGCGGCTTATCGCCCGCGCCGAGCGATGCAAGCACCTCGTCCACCACCTTTTGCTGCCTGGCAACATCCGGCGAAGAGGCATCGGCCACGATCACCAGAAGATCGGCATACATGGCCTCCTCGAGCGTCGATCGAAAAGCGGTCACTAAATCGTGGGGCAGCTTGTCGATGAAGCCTACGGTATCGGTGATTAAGCACTCCATGCCGCCGGGCAGCTCCAGTGAACGGGTGGTGGTATCCAGGGTTGCGAACAATTTATCTTCCGCGAGCACGCCGGCATTCGTCAGGCGGTTGAGCAGCGTTGATTTGCCCGCGTTGGTGTAACCGACAAGCGCCGCCACCGGCACGCGGTTGCGCTCGCGCCGGGCCCTTCTTTGCGCGCGCTGTTCCCTCACCTTTTCGATTTCCCGCTGGATATCGGTGATGCGCTCGCGGATGTGCCGCCTGTCCGCCTCGAGCTTTGTCTCGCCCGGCCCGCGCGTGCCTATGCCTCCGCCCAGCCGGGAAAGGGCCGTGCCCGTGCCGATGAGCCGGGGCAGCCTATAGCGCATCTGCGCGAGCTCTACCTGCAGCTTGCCCTCGCGGCTGGAGGCGTGCTGGGCGAAGATATCCAAAATGAGCGTCGCGCGGTCGATCACCCTGCGCCCTATAATTTCTTCCAGGTTGCGCACCTGCGCGCCGGAAAGCTCGTCGTCCACGATCAGTATATCGCAATCGAGCGCCTGCATTTCCAGCGAGAGCTCCTGCGCCTTGCCCGAGCCTATGTACGTGGCCGAATCCGCTTTGCGCGCGTTTTGCCAGGCGATGGCGGCCACTTCGGCGCCGGCGGTCTTAGCCAGGCTTCGAAGCTCTATAAGGCTCGGCTCGGCGGGGCCCGACGCAAGCCCCACCAGCAGCGCGCGCTCCGTAAGCCGGTCCTCGTCGGGCACGGCCACAAAGCGCTCGTCCAGCTCAAGAATCTCACTGAGCAGCTCTTCCTGGGGTATTTGATAGATGCCGTAGGGGCCATGGTACGAAAAGCCCGCTTCCACATCAGGCTCGAGCAGCGCGCACGACAGCGCGGAGGCTTTGCCCTCCTCCTTCACCCCGATGGCGGCCATCGCGTCGAGCCTGAGCTTTTTTAGCGACTGCAAGTCGACAGGGGAAAGCATAGCATCGCCGCCGGGATGCGTGTGGATGCAGCGCACCCCCGCCAACCGTTGCCGGTTGCGGCGCAGGTGCATTTCCTCCAGCGCCACGGTAAACGCGTCGCCGACCTCAATGCTCGCCACGGTCCCATCGCGCTTGAGGTATACCGACACCTCGCGTCCCGTGCGGCCCGTAAACAGCGCGAGTGCCTCGATGAGCGCGAGCGGCGCGAACTCGTCCCCGGGAAGCTCCATTTTCGAAATGGCTTCCAGTTCATCCAGGTGCGCCTGGCGCACCCCTTGCGTGTTGCCCTGTATCATATCGTCACCATCCTTATCCATGGCCTTCGCCCGCTGTAACAAAGCAGCGCGACAACCGCGCTGCTAGTTGAAACGGGGATGTGCCAGCTTTGATTGCAACGGCAGTTTCTAGCCGCGCAACCCCGCATATTCTCCCCGGCAAGCGGCGCGTCCATGCCTCTTTTGCACAAAGGCGATCGGCTGAATAAAAGATTTCACTACGCCCCTTCGTACCTAATGACGGCACCCTCCAGGTACGGAAGCGCCGCAAGCTTCGCGCGCAGCTCTTCCTCGGGCCCTTCCGGGGTGATGACCGCAAACGTTCCTACCATCAAGCGGTTTTCGGGCCATACGATGCGCGCCCCGTCAAACGCCTTTTCTACTGCTTCTGCCTCCGGCTCACCGCCGCGCATTCTTGCGAAAAAGCGCGTTTCGCCGCCGGTATTGGGCGCAAAGAAAACGCTGGAGGGCGTGCGGTCGGTTAGGGGCATCCCCTTAGCGATCGAGATCAGATCTCCCACAACCGCCGAAGCGGTCGCATCCTTGCCGGCGCCACGCCCAAAAAACATCACCTCGCCGACCTTATCCCCGGTGACGAGCACGCCGTTGAATACATCCGAAACATTGCTCAGCGGATGCGAGCCGGGCAGCATGGTGGGGCATACCCACGCGGTGTAGCCTTCGCCCGCCCTCTCGGCGACGCCCAGGAGTTTTACGGAACGCCCAAGCTCCCTGGCGTAGAGCATGTCCTCGCGCGTGAGCCTGTCGATGCCCTCGGCGGGGATCGGCTCGCTGTTAAGCACCGCGCCATAGGCGATATGCGCAAGGATGCAGATTTTGCGCCGGGCGTCGTGGCCGAGCACGTCGGCGGAAGGATCCTGCTCGGCATAGCCCAGCTCCTGCGCCTCGCGCAGCGCGGTTTCGAAGGATACCCCGCCATCGCGCATTCTGGTAAGGATAAAGTTCGTAGTGCCGTTGAGGATGCCCGCCACGCGCTGGATGCGGTTCGCGCCCAGGCAATGCTGCATCGGATGCAGCGCGGGGATTCCCCCGCCCGTGCTGGCCTCGTATAGAAGCTGAACATCCTTCTCGCGGGCGATGGCGAGCAGCTCCTCGCCGTGGGCCGCTATGAGCTCTTTGTTCGAAGTGACAAAGTGCTTTCCGTTTTCGAGCGCCGCTTTTGCGAATGGAAACGCGAACCTAAGCCCGCCCATGCACTCCACAACCGCATCGATGGATGGGTCCTTCAACACGTCGTCCGCATCCGTGGTAAACAGCCTGCCATACGAAAGCTTGGAAAAATCCCGGATATCCAGCACCTTGGAAAGAACGACGCCCTGCCCCGCCGAACGCGCCACGATATCCGCGTTTTCCAGCAAAATTTCGGCAACCCCTGAGCCTACGATTCCATGCCCTAAAAGCCCTACCCTCAGCATACACGCTCACCCTCTTAAATTCCTGTATCTTTTAGTCTACACGTTGGCTCTTTTCCTGTGTATTGGATACTATAGCCGCTGTATCTCAACGCGCTTAAGCAGCTCAAAAAAATCCTGCCTGCGCAAAAGTTCGGTGCCGGGCGTCACGCAGCCCGCGGTTCCGCCGGCCACGCCGTGGCGGAATACCTCCTCGGGCGCGAAGCCGCGCTCAAGCGCGTACAGCATGCCCGCCACCATGCAGTCCCCCGCCCCCACGGTGGAAAGGGCCTCGATCGGCACCCTGGGCGCGTACCAACCATCGCCCCCGTACGAGAACACCGCGCCGTCTCCCCCCATCGAAACCGCGGCCATGCCGTCTCCGGCAAGCTTCCTTATACCCGCAAGCACATCCTGCGGCTCGGGCAAAGCTCGTCCCAAGGCGATTTCAAGCTCATAGCGGTTGGGCTTGATGAGCACGGGATTGGCCTTTAACCCCAAAGTCAGCTTCTCGCCCTCCGCATCGAGCACGCAGCGGGCGCCGCTGCGCCTCATGAGCTGCGCGTAAAAATCGGCGGGGCAGCCCGGCGGAAGCGAGCCGGTCATCACCATCGCATCGCACCGAGAACCCCAGCGCGCCACCAAATCAAGCGCCTTGTTAAGCGTTTCCGGCGCGGTTTGCGCGCCGGATTCGTTGATCTCGGTCACGACGCCGTCCACGCTGTTGCGCAGCTTTGTGTTTACGCGCACTCTGCCGGGTACCCTGACAAAATCCGACTCGCAACCTGCCGATGAAAGCCGCGCAAGCACCGGCTCCGCGCCCTCCTCAGGCAAAATGCCGATGCATACGGACTCCATGCCCAGCTCCCTAACGGCGATGGCCACATTGACGCCCTTGCCGCTGCCGTCGTCGCGCTGTTTTTTAATGCGATTCATCCCGCCATAGGAAAAACCGTCGATTCCGAGCATCCTGTCGATGCAGGGGTTCAGGCAAACCGCCGCTATCACGCGCACTCCCCCTAGAGCAGATTTGATAATCAATCGATCTCGTGCGAAATTAAAAGGCGGTGGCAGAGGGAGAGAAAACGGCTTAAGGCAAGGAAGCGCTGACGACGCATCGCAGCGTTTTCATCCTTCTCGCCGCTATCTTACATTTCGCAAGCGACCCCTTACGCCCGCACGCGGCTTCGCGCCACGCCGCCTACGGTCCGGGCCGTTACGCGCCCGAAGCGTCGGTTAAAAACTTATACCGCGCCACCGCGCCGTTGTCAAACGGCGCGAGCCTAAGCGTCACGTCGGCATCCACCACAATCAAGCCGTTGGTCACATCCACCGGAATCCACGGCGACAACTCAGAATCCGTCTGGTTTTTTAAGATCCGCACGGGCTGGGCGGGTTTGCCGCCCTCCGCGAGAATGACGTGCCTATCCCCCGCTTCGCTGGTGGCGCAATCCAGCACGATGAATACGCGTCCCTTATCGCCTTCGGTAAGCAGCACATCCCCGATGCGCACGGGGTCGGTCACATCCACTTCGCTCATATCCTTCTTCAAGCTCGCCAGCCCCGAATATACGAAGTACGTCTTAAGATATTCTTTAAAATTCGCCTCGTCGTCGCTGACCGTGCCTCCGGTCGTCCACGTGGCCTTGGATTCGTTGAACTTGAGCTTATTCCCCTGCCTCCACTTGTCAAACGAAAAGTCGAAGCCGTCGTTAAGCTTGAAAGTAACTTTGGTATATTCCTGTTTGTCGTAGAAGAACTTCGCGCGCAGGTGGGCAACGACCCCCGCGCCCTGTTCGTTTTTGCCGGTGATCTCCATGCTGACCACCGCCGCATAGTCGTCCTGTTCGCGCACGGTTTCGTCAAACGCTATGACCTGCGCGCCGGGCTCGAGCAACGGCAGGGACTGCAAATACGCCGAAAACGTGCCCGGCTCGGTAGCTTGGCGCGAAAAGCCGATGGCAGGGTTAAAACGGGTTACAAGCGTGGTGCCCGCGTCGTCCACCCGCGGCTTGGGGATCTCCATTGTCTGCGTGGATGCGGGCGTTTCTACCACGGGCTTGGGCGTGCGCGTGGGCGACAGGCTGTCGATGGGCACGATGCGCGGCCCCTTGCCGCACCCAGCCAACAGCGCAACGCACAAAAGGCATAGGGCCAGTTTTTTCATGTTATGGAGCACCTCCAAAAGGAAGTAATCTGTACGCATAAGGAACGATTTATGATACCATGCAAAGCGCCTGGAAGCAAACAAAAGGATTGCCATAGCCTCGTGCGCCCGCCGACGGAAAAATGGCCGCGGCCGTTAGCCCTGGGGCAGTTCGTCGTAGAATCCGCGCGGCCGAAGATCCTGCCAGGCCTCGGCGTTCCGCTTCGCTAGGTATGTGCGAGCGTGCTGGCACAGCGCGCAGCGGCCCAGATAGTGCCTCCGGGGGACAAAGCCTTTCGCCAGCGCCGCCTTTACAAGGCGCTCTATGCCTCCCTCCGTCAACGCCGCAACGGCAGGGTATGTTCCTGCCGCAAAGGCCTTGGCGTCGACGAGCGAGACGGCGATGCCGGGGCAGCCCGGCGGAATGTAATCGCCATAGCAATCTACGTGGAAATGACCCGTTTGGAGCGGCCCCAGGCAGGGCCGGCCATCCGATGCAAGTTCTTCAAACGGAATCTTTGCGATATCCCGATGCGTAACCGCCGCCCGCCCAAGAATATTCAGGCCGAAGCGGGCGGGCAGGCGACCAAGGGCGCCCGGGAACATCGCCTCGTATTCCTCAAGGCCGTGTGTTTGGCTTTCGTCGCCCAAGGCGGCCACTTCGCGCGCAAACTGTTGCTGCCACACGAAGGTGGGTATGCCTTCGGCCTCGCAG
The DNA here is from genome assembly GCA_031551255.1 of Eubacteriales bacterium. Lineage (GTDB taxonomy): Bacteria > Bacillota > Clostridia > Christensenellales > UBA1750 > JAVBNW01. The sequence continues at coordinate 8,304 of JAVBNW010000072.1, forward strand.
GCCTCAAGCGCTTCGCGCACGCGCGCAAGCGGCACATACGCCGCATGATACGGGCATAGCGAAAGCATCAGCGTCGTAAGCCCCGCGTCCTTAAGGCGCCTGAGCAGCTCGCGGTCCCGCGCGCCTCCCGAAGCCCAGAATCCGTTCGTCTCCACGTAATCAAGCTCGACACCCGCGCCGTACATTTCTTCGATGACTGCGCCGAGGCCCGGTATATCCAAAAAAGGTTCGCCGCCCCCGATGTGCAAGGAAGCGCACCCCATCGCCTTGAGCTTACGCAAAATCGCACGCGCCTCCGTGCGCGACATATACTTTGCATCGCGCGCGGGAGAAGAATTCTGAATGCAGTGCCCGCACGACGCGGTGCAGCGGTATGTGGCGATCAGGCCTCCGGAGCGCAATTTTCCCAGCTTCATCGGCATTCCTCCCCTTTTGAGCGCGCTTGAAACGCGCAAGGAAGGATTCGCCCCCCGTCCGGCAAATCCTTCCGGTCGCCCGCGCGAAAATCGTGGTATACTGGAAAGCAATCAGGGTATAGAAATGAGGGGGCATATGGTTTCTTATGAAAAGGCTGCGCAGCGCGCAGCCGAATGCTTTGCGTCGGGCTACAACTGTGCGGAATCGGTGTTGATCGCCGCAACGGAACATGTTGCGGTGAAAAGCACGGCGGTTCCGCGCGCGGCAACGGCCTTTGGCGGCGGCATCGCCCGCATGCAGCTCACTTGCGGCGCGCTGACGGGAGGGGTCATCGCAATCGGCCTGTTTTGCGGGCGGGACGACCCCAAGGGCGACCGCGCGCGCTCGGACGGCATTGCAAAAGAATATGCCACATGGTTTGAAGCGCGCTTTGGCTGCGCCGACTGCCGCGGGCTGTCCGGCATGGATTTTTCCGATCCCGAGCAATCCGCCGCGTTTCGCGCGCCGGGCGGAAAGCATCAGACGATCTGCGTCCCGCTCGTTCGCGAGGCCGCCGCCAAGCTGTGCCGGCTGCTCGACGCGGCGCGCTAAAACCCGCGGCCGTTAGAATTTCGTCGTTCTAACCTCGTCGTTCTTCTTCGGCGGGGGGCCCCTGGGGGGTACGCGTATCCCCCATGCCGTTGTTTACAGCCCGGCCCGCCTATGGTACAATGGCGCATCCTATCCGATGAGGAGGTATTCCGATGCGAAAAAGCCAGGAAGCTCTCGCTGAAATCTTCGGCTCGCACGTGTTTTCCGATGCGGTGATGCGCCTGCGCCTGCCGAAGAACATCTACAGGCGGCTGCGCGAAACCATCGAAAACGGCGCGGAGCTCGAGGCGGACGTCGCCGAAGTGGTCGCCGCCGCCATGAAGGATTGGGCGGTCGAGCTGGGCGCGACGCACTATTCGCATTGGTTTTCGCCCATGCGCGGCATGACCGCCGAAAAGCACGATTCGTTCATCTCTCCCAATGGAGACGGCGACGTCATCTTAGAATTTTCCGGCAAGGAGCTCTTGCGCGGCGAGCCCGACGCATCCAGCTTCCCCTCCGGCGGCCTGCGCGCAACGTTTGAGGCGCGCGGCTATACCGCGTGGGACTGCACCTCCCCCGCCTTTGTAAAGGAAGACCCTTCCGGCACGATCACGCTGTGCAGTCCCACGGCGTTTTGCTCGTACAACGGCGAGGCGCTTGATGCCAAGACGCCCCTGATGCGCTCGATAGAAGCCCTTTCGCGCCAGGCGGTGCGGGTGCTCAAGTCTCTTGGCCGCTCAGACGTTTCGCGGGTAACGCCCAGCGTAGGCATCGAACAGGAGTATTTCCTGGTCGACCTTGAAGACTTCCGCAAGCGTCCGGATTTGATCTACTGCGGCCGCACGCTGTTCGGAGCCCCCCCGCCCAAGGGGCAGGAGATGGACGACCAGTATTATGGCGTGATCCGCCCGCGGGTTTCCGAATTTATGGCCGATTTGAACGAAGAGCTTTGGAAACTCGGCGTGCCCGCCAAGACGGAGCACAACGAAGCAGCCCCCGCGCAGCACGAAATCGCGATCGTATACGCATCGGCCAACATCGCGGTGGATCACAATCAACTGGTGATGGAGCAGATCCGCAAGGTGGCCCTGCGCCACGGCTTTGCGTCGCTTCTGCACGAAAAGCCGTTTGCGGGCATTTCCGGCAGCGGCAAGCACAATAACTGGTCCATGGCCACGGATACCGGCGAAAACTTGCTCTCCCCGGTAAAGGATGGGTCAAACCTAACGTTCCTGGTATTCTTCGTGGCGGTAATCGCCGCGCTGGACGAATACGCGCCGCTGGTGCGCCGCGCATGCGCGCAACTGAGCAACGACGAGCGCCTGGGCGGGCACGAAGCCCCGCCCACCATCCTCTCGGCGTTCATCGGCGAGGAGATGACCTCCCTGATCGACCATATCGAGGCGGGCGAGCTCCTATCCGCACAGCACCGCAAGCGCATGAGCATCGGGGTCGGCTCGCTGCCGCTGGTACGCCGCGATACCACCGACCGCAACCGCACATCGCCCTTTGCGTTTACCGGCAATAAATTTGAACTGCGCATGCCCGGCTCGTCGATGCAGACCGCCGACGCGAACACCACCCTTAACACCATCGTGGCCGAGCATCTTTCGCGCATTGCCGACAGGCTGGAAAGCGCCGCCGACATCGAGGCCGAGAGCACGGCGCTCTTGCAGGAGCTGTGCCGCAAGCACAGGCGCATTTTGTACGACGGCAACAACTACACCAAGGAGTGGCGCGATATCGCCGCGCAGCGCGGTCTGCCGGATCTTCGCACGTCGGTGGACGCGATCCCGGCGCTGGGTTCGCAGGAGGCTATAGCGCTCTTTGAGCGGCACGGCGTGCTCAGCCGCGCCGAGATCGAATCAAGGATGCAGATCGACTACGAGACGTACATCAAATCCCTGCGCATCGAGGCGCGCACGGCCGCAAGCATCGCGCGAGGGCTGGTCGTTCCGGCCGCGATCGCCTACATTGGCGATTTGTGCCTGGCGGTTGAGCGCTGCGAACGCGCGTCTATCGACCCCGCCCCGCAGCGCGAGCTTGCGCAAAAGGCGCAGAGCTTGCTCGCTAAGATCGATGCGGCAGCCGGCGAACTGGAGGCGCGCATCGAAGACTCTAACTTAGATACGGCCGCCCGGAGCGCGCGCTACGGTTGCGACGTGCTGTTGCCCGCGCTGCGTGCGCTGCGCGCGCCGGTGGACGAACTCGAGCGCATCGCGAGCCGCGCGCTGTGGCCGATGCCCAGCTATGGCGACATGCTGTTTTATCAGGACTAGATATTGGAGCCCCTTGCCGCCATGGCAAGGGGCCCAGATCGGTGACGAAATCTATGTGGGGCTCTGCCCCACGCCCTGCCAGGGCATTCATCACGCTGGACCCCGCTGAAAGTATCCGTATGCGGGCATTTCCCTACTATGAAGGGCCCTTGCCGTTGCGGCAAGGGCCCCTTTGATCGTACATCGCCTTTGTTAAATCACCATATCCAAATTCTTGCCCAAAGACGGGTGCTCATAGGCCGCGCTAGGCGGCGCAACCTTGCCCGTAATCGGGGCGAAAAGTTCGTTCATCGCCGCTTCGGGCGCCTCCATCGTCTTTTTGATGATGCCGGAGGCGACGGCTTGCCGAAGCCGGTATGCGCCATACCAGCGGCTGATGGTGCCGGAGTAATAATCGATGCTCATGCGCCCACCTCCTCGCCCTAATTATACCATATAGCGAAACCGCAGCGCAATTTTTTCTCTACAAAAGGGCCTGCATCTTTTCCTGATTTTTGACGAACAAAAATGCCACGACCGCCAGCGCGGCGATGAGCGTAAGGTTGAACGCGAGCGGCAGCGAGCGGTCCACCTTGGAGAGCATGCCGGCAATCCAGCCCGTGGGGGCTGATACCGCGAGGATCAGCGCATAGGCGATGCTGTAGATCCGCGCGCGCTCCTTCGCATCCACATTCAGCGCCAGCAAAGACGAGCCCAGAGGCCCGAACAACCCCGAGGCGACGGATTCAAACACCACCGCGATAAACACCGCCGGCAACCCGCCCTTGCCCAGCGGCATGCAGATGAGCAGCAACACGATCCACACCCCGTGCGCGCCCAGCGCGACGAGCAACGGCCTCTTGACGCGGTCGGTCCGAATGCGCGGCGTCACGGTAAAGTAGATCGTCATGATCACGATCGCGCGCACCATCGGAAACACCGACATCAGCGCGTCGCTCACCGCGTACTTTTCGCTGACGAATAGCGACCAGAATGTGCCCTGCACGGTGGTAAAGCACGTCATCAGCGCGAGCAGCAGCATGGAGAGCACCGTGGCGCGCGAGCGGAGCAACTGCTTAAGAACGCCCAGGCTCCCCGCGAACACCGACAAAAGGTGCGTATCTTTCGTCTCTTTCATGCGCTGCCTGCCCACCGAGCTTTCCTTGGAAAAGATGAACAGGATGATGAATTTTGCGGTCATCATCGCAAAAGTAAGCCAGTAGATCGCGCGCATCGTCGGCACCAAGGTATACTTATCAATGAAGAGGCCGACCACCGGCGACACCATGCCGGCCACGAAGGTGGTGATATCCACCAGCGTGTAGATGCGCACGAGCTGGCTGTCGTCCCCATCCTCCACCAGCAGGCAGGACCAGCTGTTGTTCGTCACCCTCCAAATCGCGTTGAACACCGCCGCGCCGAGAAAATACCAGTAGCCCTGCGCGGTCGCCCAGAAGATCATCGGCACGCTCCAGGCGAGTATGTCGAAGATCACGGTGGTTATGCGCCTGCCCAGCTTGTCGGTGATCGCCCCGGATAAAAGCGCCCATACGAACTGCAGCGCCAGGCCGATGCTGGCGATGCCGCCGATCTGCGCATCCCCAAGCCCCAGCGCCGCCATATACAGCGAAACATACGGCGCGTACAGGTTATAGGGAATATCCCATAAGGGCTCGGTGAGCACGCAGCTGCGTTGGTTGCCCTTAAGGGATATAAGCGTTTCCACCAACGGATGGTGCTTGCGCTGTTTGGGAACTTTTAGGCCCGTCTTTTCTTTCTTCATGCCTGCACGTCCATTTCCGAAAGTAATGCGATCCCCGTGCGCGCGCCGTGAAACAAATACTGCTGCACAAGCCCCGCGCACTCTCCAAAGCGGCTCTGCGCCGCGCGCTTGAGCGCGGCTCGCGTGCCCGCCATGCCGTAGCGCTCCTTGAGCACGCGCTCCATCCATACGTCCACCGGAAACGCGCGGCCATGGCCGGATGAAAACAGCAGCACGCAATCCGCCACCTTTTCGCCCACGCCCTTGAGGCGCTGCAAATGCGCAAGCGCTTGTTCGTACTCCATGGCGTCCAAATGAAGCGAAAAGCCGTCGGCTACCATCTTAGCCGTAGCCAGCAAGTACGGCGCGCGGTAGCCCGTGCCCAGCGCGCGCAGATCCGCCTCCTTGGCGCGAGCAAGCGCCTCGGGGGACGGAAACGCAAAGAGCCGCTCTCCCGCCCACTCCAACGGCTCGCCCAGGCGCGCGGCGATGCCGCGATACAGCCCTTCGATGCGCTTTTGATGGTTGTTGGCCGACAGGATAAACGCGCACATCGTCTCCCACACCGGCTGGCGCAGCAGCTTCATGCCCGCGAACGCGCGCGCGCAGGCGGCGAGGTAGGGGTCGTCCAAATGGGGGGCGAGCAGCGCGGGATAGTCCCTGTCAAGGTCGAAATAGCGCCGCCAAAAGGCCTCGTCGCCCGGAGCGCAGCAAAGCGCAAGGCCGTTTTCCCGCTCGATCGCGTGCACGGCCTTGCCCGCCGAAACGCCTATGTATCCCCCTTGGTGCGGAACGAACGCGAACGTCTGCCCGCTGGCAATCGTCGCATCTAGGTTGACCGCCTCTCCCATGCGCTCTTCGTTCACTTTAAGCATACGCCCTCTCAACCCTGAAACTCTAACCACTTTTCGCCAGAATCCATGCTCGCCGGCATGCCGATGGGCAAAATCGCATGGTTGACGCCGTGCCCGAAGTCGTCGCAATACGCAACGGGTATGCGATATTCCTCGCCAAACCTCGCAAGCCGCCCGAGCAAATCCAAATTCGTAGGGTTCGAATAGTGGCCAAACAGCAACCCCGAAACACAGCTCATAAAATCGCTCTGCTCGATGTACGCAAGGTGCGCGCTCAGCGCGTTTACATTGCTAAACGACTCGTGATCCTCCAGAAAGAGCAGGTGTTTTTGCGCCGAATCGTACCTGAAATATCGGCTGCCCAGCAGGTGGGCGAAGTTATCCACATAGCCGCCGATGAGCATCCCCTCGCAGCGGCCGGGGCACACCGTTTGCCATGGGGAGTTGCCTACCCATCGCTTGGCACATCCTTCAACGAGGTGCGACGCAAACTGCATATAGTCGTAATGCCTAAGGTCGGCAAATGTGCCCGGGCCTTGGCCGTAATACGTAACCAGGCCGGTTTGCGCATGGATCGTATTCAGAAGCGTCGTGCCGTCGCTGTAGCTCATCACAATTTTCGGATGCGCTACGATCGCGGCAAAATCGACATAGGGCAAGAGTTCGACCGCGCCTTCGCCGCCGCCTAAAAACACCATATCGATCTCGCCGTCCGCAAACATGGCGTTCAGGTCGTCCGCGCGCTCGCGCTCGGTCGCCGAATATCCATAGGTGCTTTTGTAGAGGTTTTCGCCGGTCTTCACGCGAAAACCCAGGCCCGTAATCGCACGGATGATGGGCGCGTAGCGTACCGGGTCGGCGACGTGCGATGGCGAAACGAGCCCGATGGTGCCGCCGGCAGGCAGGCGGTGCGCGATCGTCATAATCCTCTCTCCCTTCAAAATATAGTCGACCAACTTCAAAAACGGGGCAGGCGAGTGGGAGATTTTTTCGCAGGGCAAGGAGGCGGAAGGAGGCGTAGCCGGCAGCTACGCTGACTGAGGCTACGCCGCTATGCGGGAAAAGATCCGCTCGCATGCTCCGCTTGTAGGGTTGGGCGTCTATAGCACATGGCTTGCCTCTCATAAGAAAAACCCGTCCCGCAATAACGGAACGGGCTTTAGGCCACCTGTAGTTTTACTGAGCGACAGCCTCTTCGCGCGGATACACCGATGCGCGCTTTTTGTCCTTGCCCATGCGCTCAAACCTGAGGATGCCGTCCGTGAGCGCGAACAGAGTATCGTCCTTGCCGATGCCCACGTTCGTGCCCGGGTGAATTTTCGTGCCGCGCTGGCGCATCAAAATGTTGCCGGCCAACACAAATTGCCCGTCCGCGCGCTTGGGCCCCAATCGCTTGGATTCGCTGTCGCGGCCGTTGCGCGAGGAGCCGACGCCCTTCTTGTGCGCAAAAAGCTGCAAGTTCATCTTGATCATCGTTTACACCTCCCGAATGGTCAGATAGTCGGAGTACTCCCTTTGTATGGCCCTGAGCCCTTCGGCGATCGCGCCAAGCACGATGGCGCCTTCGGCCCACGCGTTGTCTCCCATAGTAGCTTTCAGCGAAACCTCCGCCAAGGCGGGCTGCTGGCGCACGAGCGCGCGGCCGCCCAGCTTTTCAACGGCGATGGCCGCCGTGAGCGTAAGCGCCGAAACCGCGCTGCAGACGATGTCCTCGCCCGTTTCGGCATAACCCGCGTGGTTTTTCGCGGATATCGCGGCTACGCCGTCCGGCCCGTTTTGGATGGTGACGATCGTCATGCGCCGGTAATCGCGGTAATTTCGACGCGCGTGTACGGCTGGCGATGGCCTGCCTTGCGGCGGTAGTTCTTCTTTGATTTGTACTTGAACACGACGATCTTCTCGCCCCTGCCGTGGGCCTGCACCTTGGCCTCGACCTTGACGCCGGAAACGACTGGAGCGCCGATCTTAACGCCGTCGTCGCCCGAAACCATCAGCGCGTCGAAGCCGATGACGTCGTCCTGCTTTGCGTCGAGCTTTTCGATGTAGATGACATCTCCGGGCGCGACTTTGTACTGCTTGCCGCCGGTTTGAATTACTGCAAACACTGGTAGCACCTCCTCTACCCAATCTCGCCGAAGCAGGCACGCGTACGCGCGTTTAAAAGCCCCTTTCGAGCGGCTTCGTCAGCATAGCACACGGCGGGAAAACTGTCAAACAAAATGCAGAAAAAACGGCTAAACGCTTAGATTAACGCCCTTTGGCAAAATCAACCGCTCGTGAGTACGACCACGCCTTGGGCATCCGCCGGATCGAAAAAATCCGCGCCCAGCTTTGAAACCTTCGTCTTGCCGGCGAGAAAACCGTCTACCGTGGCGATGGGCAAGTTACCGCCCACCTTGTAGTGCATAGGCACGACGACGCGCGGGCCGATGCTTTCGCACAGCGCCGTGGCCTTGTCGGCGTCGATCGTATAATACCCGCCCACGGGAATCAGCAACGCGTCGCAGCCCGCAAGGACGTTGATGACGCCCTCTTCCGGCTCGCAACCCAGATCGCCCATATGCACGATGGTCTGGCCGCCGATGCGGATGCGCTGGATAATGTTAGAACCCCGCTGCGCGCCTTTTTGCGCATCGTGATAGGATGCGAACCCTTCGCCCTGCGCACCGCCAAACGCCCACGCGCCGGGTTTATCGATCACGGTTTGCACGCCCACAATGCCCTTGACGTAGTTGTGGTCGTGATGGCCGTGGCTGACTAAGCAAAGCTTCGCGCTGATCGGGGGAAGGATGCCGATCGACGGATCGTACGGGTCGATGACGATCGAAGTCTCCCCGTCGGCAAGCAAAAAGCAGGCGTGTCCTAAGTAGCGGATTGTCATGGGTCTCCCTCCTCATTCCTTATATAGTCACCCAACCCCAAAGGCGGCGTAGACGGTTGAGAGATTTTTTCGCAGGGCAAGGAGACGGAAGGATGCGTAGCCTTAAGCTACGCAGACTGAAGCTCGACGCCGCCACGCGGGAAAAGATCCGCTCGCATGCTCCGCCTTTGGGGTTGGGCAACTATAGTGGGATGCCCTGCGCAATCAAGACGGCGAGCATGGCCGCGCAGCCGCGCAGTGCGTACAAAGATCTCCGCTCCGCCAAGGCCCGCGCGTTTCGTCGCCTGAGCTCCTTGGCGCATAGCGCGGCTAGGCGTTCCTTTGCCTGCGCGCTTTTCCCGCGCAGTACGGCCGGAGCCTCCATCAATCGCCTAACCAGGGGCATGTCGGCCTCGTCCGCCTGCGCCGCAAATACATCGCGCCTGAGCAAACCGGCGCAAAGATGAGCATCGGGGTCGTCGCTCCATCCGCTGAGCACGGGCATGCCGTTCCAGGCACGCGCCGCGCGCTCATACCACGCTGCGCGCATATCCACATAAATAAGTCCCCCTGCGGAACGCGCCGCAAGCCCGTCCTTCGCCGGGAAATCCGGCAGGGCATTGTTGAAACTGTCGAGCCGGAAGTCTCCCCTGCCGGGCGAGAGCACGTAGGCCCGTGCGCCCGTCCTCGCCATAAGCAGGCTGCGCGCCTCGCCTAGCACGTCGGGGATTCGCTGGTCCATTCCATCGTCAGGCGGTTCTTGCCCAGGTACTTGCCCTGCATATCCAAATCGTAGCAAAGGTGCACTTCCCCTCCGCCCTCGCAAATGCCGTAGCGCACGTCGGTGGGGTATGCGCCCATCTCGATCGTGCCAAACGGCGTTTTATATAGGTTAAGACACTTATGCCCCTGCCGGAAAAAGAAGTTGGAGCTGTAGTCCCCCATGCGCATTACGCGCACCGCGCCGTCCTCCAGCTCGATCGTCATCTGCGCGCCTTCTATTCCTGTCATTTCGGATTCCTGGTAGGTGAGGCGCGCAAGCCTGTCTTCCCATGCGAGCAGGCCCTCCGTTACCAAGCTGATCTCGCTGACCTGCCCTTCCGAATCGGTTTGCTCTCCATGGATCGAAAGCACAATCCTCTTGCCCTCCATACGCCCCCTCCTTTTCTCTCCCCCTATTATATCAGAATCCTCCGCACCGAATCTACTGTATGCTAAGGAAGGCCGACGCGAACCATCGCTCCTTAATCCGGCCTATAAATTGCAGTGAACCGGGCGCTTTCTTTGGGTGGGATGTCATAACGCGAGACATGCGTGGATATAGATACTTAGAAAGTTGATACCAACAAGGAGGCTGCGGAGATGGCAATCCAATTGATCCGCGAAAATATCGACGTGGAGAGCATCGCGGGCGAGGGCGCCGCACAGGCGCTGATCGAAGGCAGTGTCATGCTGCCCGGCGCCGCGCGGGACGCGGCCGCACTCTATGCCGATGCGCGCATGGAAATGGGAAACGTGGAGGCGCAGGCCGACCGCGTGGCGATGGATGGGCAGGTGTTCTTCACGCTGCTGTATGCGGCGGGAGAAGACGGCGTGCGCGCCGTAGAAACGGCGATGAGCTTTTCGCACATCATCGACGTACCCGGCGCAGGGCCTAAGATGGATATCGAGGTGCAAGGCGCCATCGAGCACGCCGAGGCGGAAATTTCCGGCGGAAGGGCGACGCTTAGGGCCATCGCAAAACTGCGCGCGCGCGCGGGCGCCAAGCAGTCCATCTCCTGCGTCGGCGAGATTGAGGGCGCGAAGGATCTGCAAACCCTTACCGCCTATCCGCAGAGCCTGTGCACCGTGGCGAGCGGAGAAAACCAGCTGATGCTCGAGGAGCGCTTTGAGCTGCCCTACGGTTTGGAATCCGAAGAAGCGCTGTTTGCCCAGGCGCGCGCGTCGATTGAGCGCATGGCGACGCTGGACGACCGCGTGGAGCTGTATGGGCAAGTGTATTTGGATGCCTATCACCGCACCAACATGTTCGACAGGCCGTTGGCGCGCACAAAGCACGTGCTTCCCTTCACCATCTCCGTAAACTTGCCCGGAGCGACGGCTTCCGAGCCGGCGCAGGCAGAGGTAGAAGTGCGCGGCCTTTCCGTGCAGCTTCAGCACGAGGATGACGCGCGCTTCCTCGCATGCGAACTGACGCTGCTCGCTGCTGCCAGCGCGCAGGAAAAGACGCAGATCGCGGCGCTTGAGGATGCGTATACAGCGAGCGACGAAATGCTCGAGGTCGTCTCCGCCACGATACCGATGCGCTCGAGCTTCCGGGAAGAGAACGGAACCGACGGCGTAAAGGCGGTGCTTTCTTTGGAGGAAGGACAGCCGCCCATGGGCGCGGTGCTCGCGGCGTTCGCGCGCCCTGCCATGTGGGAGCTTTCCACCGACAGCCGCACGCACGCCGAAGGCGTGCTCGAGGTGACGGTGGTTTACGAGCCGAGCGGCGGCGAGAGGCCTGTGGCGCTTACGCAAGAGGCGCCGTTCCGCACGACGTATGATTTCTCGCTGTCCGAGGATGCATGGCCCGTACTTTCGGTGGAAGATGCCGAGGCCATTCAAATTACCGGCGACAGGCTGGAGCTTAAATGCAACGTAAGGCTTGCCGCGCAGGTGTATGAAACCACCGATTACACCGTGGCAGTCGACGCGGAACTTGCCCAAGAGGGCCGCGAGATCCCCGGCGGAATTACGCTGTACTTCGTGCAGCCCGGCGATACGCTCTGGACGGTCGCCAAGCAGTTCCGCACTACGCGCGAGTCGCTTACGATGTTCAACCCCGAGGTGGAAGAGCTGACGGGCAACGAAAAGATCTTGCTGTATAAGCGCAAAACGGTGGTATAGCCACTAAACTCTAAAGGCCCTGTCGTCACAACCGTGACGGCAGGGCCTTCTTCGAAAGCAGGAAACGCTTGCGCTGAGGAGCCGTTTGGCAAGGGCGATGCGGTTATTTCTCAAACTTGCATTTGATGATGTGGACATACGGGTAGCCGTTAAGCAGTTCGGGCTGTTCCACATACATCTGCAGATCGCCCTGCGTCGATATGGCGCCGCTTGAAAAGATCGATGCATACAGCACGATTTCCTTGCCGCTTTCTATCGCGACAGGCCCGCTAATAGGGCCGTAGCCGCGCCCAAGAGCTCCGTAGTCGATATCGGAAGGCTCGCTCGCATGGCTTACGCGGGTGCCGTCTTCGCTCAGCACAAACGACCATGAAAAGCCCGGGATTTGACTGATCAGCACGGCGATCTCCCCGTCGCGCGCCTTCGCCTCGTCGCCGTACATGTTCGCGCCGGACGGCCGATCGATCAGCACGCCGTCCTGGTAGACTTCCGCCCAGACTTCCACGCTCTTATACGCGTCGGCGGTCTTATAATCAAACAGCAAAATATCCTGCTTTTCGCTCGAGAGCAACGTAACGATATCCTGCTGATCTGTCGTAAGCGCCTTGGGCTCAATGCTGTTCTTCATCTTGTCGTCAGCCTTTTCCACCTGCGCGCAACCGGGTAGGCAGCAAAGCACGGCAAGCACAGCCATGGCAATGCACAAATTTCTTTTCACAACGGCCTCCTTAAAAGTATCATCGCGGCGACTCCTCGCCGCGCTCCCTAAGAATAAAATCCCCCGCCTGTGCGCCGACAGGCAGCTTCAGGCGCACCTTCTGTTTCGGATGCGGTGCGCTGCCGATTTCAAACCCTTCCTCATCCCACATCGCTTCCAACACAAAATCAACCGCGCCCCCCGGCTCAAGCAGGGCAAGGCGCTCGCCCACTAAAAATTTGTTGCGCTGCTCCACGAGCGCCATGCCGCTTTCGTCCGCCTCGAGCACCGCCGCTAAATAGTCGGCCGTGCGGCGGTAATCCACCGGCCCCGGCGGATTGTCCGGCTTATCAAAATAAAAGCCGGTATCCCAAGCCCTGTGGCTGGCGCGCGAGACCTCCGTCGCCCAGCGCGGATCGAAGGGCTTGCCTGCCAAAAGATCGTCGATTGCGCCGCGATACGCGCCCACCACCGTGGCGACGTAGTAGTCGGTCTTCATGCGGCCCTCGATTTTAAATGAGCGTATGCCCGCGGTCCGCATTTGGTGAAGATGCTCTATCATGCACAAGTCGTGCGCGGAATAGATCGTGGTCCCCTTCTCATCTTCATATACCGGCATGTACTCGCCGGGGCGTTTTTCTTCCACCAGCGCATAGCTCCAGCGGCACGTCTGCGCGCACTGGCCCTGATTGCCGTCGCGCCCGGCAAGGTAGTTGGAAAGGACGCACCGCCCGGAGTAGGATGCGCACATCGCGCCATGTACAAAGGCCTCCAGCTCCAAATCGGCGGGCAGTTTTTCCCACATCGCATGAATGCGCGCAAGCGAAAGTTCGCGCGCCAAGACGATTCTGCGCGCGCCGTTTCGGTACCAAAAGGCGGCCGAGCGCGCATTGAGCGTGTTGGCCTGCGTGGAGATGTGCATCGGCAAGCGGGGGGCGGCCTCTAGAAGAATGTCCGCCATGGCGGGGTCCGCGACGATCGCGGCATCCGCGCCTGCGTCGCATACAAACGACGCAGCCCTGGTAATGCCGGGGATGTCTTCATCGTACAAAAACGCGTTGAGGGTTACATACACCTTCACGCCGTTGGCGTGGCAGTATTCCACGGCGCGCGGCAGCTGCGCATCGTCGAAATTGCCTGCAAAGGCGCGCAGCCCAAAGCGGCTGCCGCCCAGATATACCGCATCGGCGCCAAAGCGCACGGCGGCGCGCAACTGCGGCCATGCGCCGGCAGGCGCGAGAAGCTCGGGGATCAAGGATTGCTCCCCTTGTTCTTGTCGTCAAACGCCTGCCACAGGGGTCTGTATTCCGCCGAAGCCGCCTCGTGCTCCTTGAGCGTCTTAGAAAATTGCAGTTCGCCGGTTTCCGGGTCTTTCGAGCAGAAATAGGCGTAGCCGTCCTTGACAAACTCGGTGTTTGGGTATAGCGCAGCCTCGATGGCATCCTTGCCCGGGCTGGCTACCGGGCCGATAGGCAGGCCGGCGCGCTTATACGTATTATACGGCGAGTCCACGGCCAAGTCGTCTCCGGTAAGCACCAGGCGCCTCATTTTCAGCGCATACTGCACCGTCACGCAGCTTTCCAGCTTCTGATCTTTTCTCAGGCGGTTGTGGAACACTGCCGATACTTTGTCAAAATCGTTCGTCTTGGCCTCTTTTTCGATCATCGATGCGAGGGTAAGCACCTCGTCCATGGTCATCTTCTTCTTTTTATCCTTTTCAAGGATCGCAAAGTTGTCGGCCCTGTCGAGGAAATTCACGTTATAAATCTCGCGGGTGCGGTTAAGCATTTTGCGGATGATGGTTTCCTCGTCGGCGCCCACGTAAATCTCATATGTATCGGGGAATAGATAGCCCTCCAGCGCATACCTTCTGTCCGCCTGCTGTTTGTCGATCACAGCCTGGATAAAGTCGTAGTCCGCAAACTCCTCGCCGCTCTTGCATAGCTCGAGAAAATGCTTAGCTTCCGTGAGCACGTTTTGCTTGACGAGGCTCTGCGCCATTTCCTCGATGTTCATACCTTCGATCACCCGGAAGGTAGTCACCTGCTGGCCGCCGTCGCCCATGGCAAGTTCGTTGACAATCTCCTTGAGCGTCATGTTGGGGCTAAGCTCATACGTGCCCGCCTTCAGCTTGCCGCCCATGCCGAGAAATTCGGTATAATATTGAAATACGCCCTTATTGCGCACAACCCCTTGCTCGACAAGCTGCCGCCCGATGGAGGAGACCGATGAGCCGCGCTTGATCTCCACCTTGATTTTCGCGCTGCTTGCGATGTCCGCGGGCGCAAAAAACTTTTCGTTTACTTGCTTAAAGGCGACAGCCACGATGCCGATAACCATTAAAAAAGCGGCAATCCAAATAAACGCCGGCCTCAGCAGGCGCCAAAATGCCTCGTATATGGGCATACCGTCGTCGCGCTCCGGCGGCGTTTCGCCGCGGGGCACATCGCGCCTTACGCCGTTGCCGTTACCCTGCCGTTGCGGCGGCCCTTTGCGCGCATTGCTCATGCTTATCATCCTCCGTGAAAGTAAAACGATCGGGGCTCGCGTATCGTTACGACGCCGGCGGAAGCGACTATCGACAATCGGGGATATGGCGGCCGAATTTCAAAGTGGAGATATGGTCGATCAACCCCAAAAGCGAAGCGACGGGCGCGCTATTCATTCGCAGGGCAAGGAGGCGACTCTTCGGGATACGCCTTCGGCGTGAAATGCCTTAAGCTACGCAGGCTGGAGCTTGGCGCCGCCTTGCGGGAAAAGATCCGCTCGCATGCTCTGCATTGAGGATTGGTCGACTATAAAGCAAGCGCTCGCCCACCATGCTTGGCATGGCGGGCGAGCGAATACAGTATAAACCTGCGCTACAGCGCGTTGTTGTTGCGCATTTCCGCCTCGAACTTAATCTCGTCCTCGCGCGCCTGCTCAAGTTCGGCTTCCCACGTAAGGTAGCTGAAGGGCTCGGCGGCCGGCGCAGTCGCAAACCAGTTGATAAAGTCCTTCATGATGCGCACGGACCAGCGAAAGTCGATCTGCGCGGTATTGTAGGTGCCGTCCGCCAGGCGCTCAAAGCCGAACACATCGCGAATGTGGTTCTTTTCCGCGCGCACCACCACCTGCTCGGCCAGATGCGGCGGGATGAAAATAACGCCGGAAAGCGTGCCCAGAACGACGTCGCCGGGCATGCATACCGCATTGCCGACCCGGCAGGGCGCATTGATCGAGGTCATCACCGTTTCCGTATGCACATTGTCGTAGTTGATGGCCGAAGGGTCGTCGCCCCTGTAATAGATTTGGAAGTACTCGTTATCCACCTTGGCAATCTGCTCCAAATCGCGCACGCCGCCCCAGACGACCAGGCCGCCGCGCTTGGTGCGGCTGGCGACGGCCGTGGAAAGATTGCCGCCCACATACGTGCCATTCTCCACCTTGTCAAACAGGTCTACCACGGCGACGTCGTCTTCCACCATGTTGTCAATCACCCATTGGTTGAAGTAACCCTGCCTGCCGTTCGCCTTGCCGTAGCTCATTAGCGTCTCAAACAGGTCGGGCCGCATGGGGATCATCACCGACGTAACCGCCCTGCCCACCAGTTTGCGGTCGTCGTGCACTCTCTTAAAGCGCTTTTCAATCTGGAATTTGTACCCCTTGGAGAATAGCGGCCCCCAGGCCTCCTCCATCGTGATGCTGCGCATCCTTCTTAGAATGTCGCTCGGCACCTTGGGCCTGCCGTCCTCAAATCTTTCGCCCGTCCACAGCGGCGTCAGCGCCAGAATGTCTTCGCGGTTGTTAAACTGCAACATGCTAACTGCTCCTCCCCAAATATGTGTTGCCCGCAAATGAACCTCATGGTAGCACGCGGGCAAAAATACAACTAATTATATGGCATGCTTGCCGAATACACAAGCTGGCTCGCGCGCTGCCGCCGCCGCATTTATAGCTTACCGTACTCGTTGCAAAGGGGAAACAGCGCGGGTTCGTCCTCTTCAATTTGCGCAAAGCGCGCGCCCCTTTCAAGGAAGGTGTTGTCGGTTACGTCGTCGTTGATGGACGAGACCTCCCCCACCACCAGGTTTCCCTCGCCCTTCTTGGCCCAAAAACGATGAAAAAGGCGCGGGATCAGGGTGATGGAGCAGCCCTTTTCCACCTCTACCACGGCTCCGGGAGCGATTTCGCGCTCGATGCCGTCCATGCGCACCCTCACAGGGCTCTCTTCATCCAGCCGATCACCGGGCGCGGCGTTGTATAGCTTAAGGCATAGGGTTCCACCGCCCCTGTTGATGATGTCCTCCGTCTTCTCGGTATGATAGTGAAAGGGGATTTCCTGCTCCTGCTCGTGCAGCTGAAAGATCAGCTTTTCGGCGTACGGCGTGCCCGCCTTGGAATCGCCCTTTTTGCCGTTGCGCACGGTAAACAGCACCGAGCCGCGGCGGACGAAATCGCCTCCGCCAAAGTCGGTGACGTCCCAACCAAGCCCGACCGCGCGCAGGTTATCTAAAGAAGGGAGCCTCTCCTTCCACTGCGCCGGCGTCCAATACGCAAAGGCGGGAAGGCGCAGGCGGTTGTCTTCGAGCGTCGCCAGCGCGGTTCGGATGGCGCGGTTGATTTCGGATCGCTTCATGGGTATCAGCTCCTCGAATCGTAATAAATCGCTTGAAAGGCAGCGCCCGCTCCTTGCGAAGCGGGCGCCGGGCAGTTCGGAAAATCTAGCGCCCGATCTTGGGCAGGCACTTGAGCCCTTCTTCGAGCATTTCGTCGGTGTATTGCTGGTCGAAGATGTCGCCGTCGAAGAACCTTTCATACGCGCTCATATCCAGCAGGCCGTGGCCGCTCAGGCAGAACAGAATCACCTTTTCCTCGCCCGTTTCGCGGCACTTTTCGGCCTCTTCGACGGCCTTGTAGATCGCGTGGGAGGATTCTGGCGCGGGCACGAGCCCTTCCGTGCGGGCAAACAGGCTCGCCGCATTGAAGACCTTGTCTTGCGGCACGGCGGCCGCCTCGATAAGCCCCAGTTCCTTCATGTGCGATACGATCGCGCTCGCGCCGTGGTAGCGCAGCCCGCCCGCGTGAATGCCGGAGGGGATGAACGCGTGCCCTAGCGTGTATTGCTTAAGCAGCGGCGTAAGCTTGGCCGTATCGCCGTAGTCGTACGCATAGACGCCCTTGGTCAGCGACGGGCAGGCGGTGGGCTCCACGGCGATGCAGCGCGTCTTTCTGCCCTCTTTGATGATGTCACGCACATACGGCGCGGCGATGCCGCCGAAGTTCGTGCCGCCCCCGCAGCAGCCGATCACGATGTCGGGATATTCGTCGATCGAGGCCATCTGCGTCTGCGTCTCAAGCCCGATCACCGTTTGGTGCAAGATGACGTGGTTGAGCACCGAGCCCAGCGAATACTTCGTATCGGCATGGGTGACGGTATCCTCCACCGCTTCGGAAATCGCCAGGCCGAGCGAACCGGGGCAGTCGGGATCGGCAGCGAGCATATCACGACCCGTCTGCGTCTCCTTGGAGGGCGAGCGGTATACCGTAGCGCCGAAGGTGCGCATCAGCGATTTGCGATAGGGCTTTTGCTCGTAGGAAACCCTGACCATATACACCGTGCAGGTGAGACCGTACATCGTGGATGCCATCGCGACCGCGGTGCCCCACTGGCCCGCGCCGGTTTCCGTGGCGAGGCGCTTGATGCCCTGCTGCTTGTTATAATACACCTGCGCGAGCGCGGTGTTGAGCTTGTGCGAGCCCGAGGTATTGCCGCCCTCGTACTTATAGTAGATGCGCGCTGGGGTGCCCAGCGCCTCTTCCAGCGCATAGGCCCTGTGCAGGCCCGACGGGCGGAACATCGCGTACTTTTGGCGCACGTCGTCGGGAATGTCGATATAGCGCTCCTTCGAGAGCTCCTGCTCGGCTAGGGCGCGCGGAAAGATGGCCTCGAGATCCGCCGCGGTAATGGGCTCAAACGTCTTGGGATTGAGCGCCGGGGGCATAGGAACAGGAAAATCCGCCACGACGTTATAGTACGCCTGGGGGATTTCTTTTTCGGTCAGCACGATCCTCGGGGGAACGTCTCTGCGGCCGGGCTTTGCAATTGTAGTCATAAAACTCTTCCTTTCTCGTCTCCACTCGTCTTCATCCCGCTCGCTCGGCGGGCCTTGTTGGGCATGATAAACGATCAGGGGGTATTTTGTCAAGTTTTTTGTCGTTTTCGCCCTTGATTGCTTTTGATTTTCGCCGCAAAAACTGTTACACTACCCCCATGAAAATTATATTTACGTGCCAGGAGCAGGGCTTCCTAACCGCGCGGCGCGAGTTGGAGGCGGCGTTTCCGGGC
The DNA here is from genome assembly GCA_031551255.1 of Eubacteriales bacterium. Lineage (GTDB taxonomy): Bacteria > Bacillota > Clostridia > Christensenellales > UBA1750 > JAVBNW01. The sequence goes on from JAVBNW010000072.1 coordinate 26,942, forward strand.
GCGCGGACGGCCTTTCTTGGGCCGGGCGCGGGCCTGCTCGACGCGCAGGCAGGCTTTGAGAACATCAGCGAGGTTTGCCTACGCCGCCCCGTGCTGTTTACGCGCCATATTTTTCCGGTACACGTCGAACTGCCGCCTGAGGCCGATCCGCTTGATGCCCTTGACGATATTTCCTCAAGGCTCGATCTCGGGCGGAGTTTTTCCGTGCAGGCGCGCGCCGAAAACGGAAACGCGGCCCCCCGCGCTCTTTCCGAAGCTCTCCAGGCGCGTGGATTTTCGCTGGATATCCGCTCACCTGCACAGGCGGTGTCGATCTACCGCGCGGCGAGGGCTATGTACATCGGAGTTTCGGACACATCGCTCAATCTTTCTAACTGGAACGGCGGCATGATGCACTTCTCGTCCGAAGGATTGATCAGCAGAGCTGAGTGCAAGCTGCTCGAGTCGCTCAGCGTCTTTCACATTCCCGCCGGCGCATCCCAAACGGCGCTGGATTTGGGGGCCGCGCCCGGCGGATGGAGCAACGCGCTCGCCGCAAAGGGCGTTAAGGTAACCGCGGTGGACCCTGCCGCCCTGGATGATCGCGTGTCGTCTCTGCCATTGGTTGCGCACGCCGCAATCACCGCGCAAGAATTTTTGCAGGGCGACCATAACGTGTACGACCTGATCCTCAACGACATGAAGATGGATGCGCGCGATGCTCTGCGCCTGCTGCTGCCCTGCAAAGAGCGCCTAAAGCCCGGCGGCGTCATTCTTACCACGCTCAAGCTCCCCAAGGAAAGAACAGCCGCCACGGCGGGCGCGTGCGTCGCTATGATCCGCGAGAAGGCGACCTTGCTTGGCGCTCGGCAGCTCTTCCATAACCGCAGCGAGATTACGGCCGCGTTTCGGTAGCGCACGCATACATGCAGCTTAAAAGCAGGGGGCCTTCTATGCCAATACCAGACTATTTGACAAGATACTATGTTGCCGGAGAGGACCCTTTCACCTCGCTGAACGATCTCCCCCTTGAAGAGGCTAACAAAATTAAGATGCTCGCGAGCGATAAATACAGCTGGGGAGGCTTCTACGCCCAGTATGAGTATTTAGTGCACCGACTCGAGATCGAGCGCTGGATTCGCGGCGAGCTGCTCAAAAAGGGCGGAAGGGCAAAGGACGAGGTTCCCGTATACGCGTTTTTAGGGGATGTGCCGGAAAAGTTCGAAAAGTTCGGCGAGGACACGGCGAGACTTAGGATTCCCCTTTGCGCGCTCGACTGCTCGGCGTTAAGCTTTGTATGGCCGGACAGCATGTACGAGGCGGAAAAAGACGCATCCAGGTTTACCGGAGCTTGCCGAAGGACGAACGCACCCAGGGTGTACGCGCTTAACGAGCTGGAAAGCGCAGTGGCCGAAGCGGCCGCATTCAATGCGCTGCCCAACCGGCGTGCGCCTTTCGCGATGGTGGAAGCGCAGATATGGGACCGGGCGATGCTCCGCGCATGGTACAAAGACTGCGCGGTTACCCCCGGATAGAAGGAGGCGCAATACATGTTGTTTCTAGGAACCGGCGCGGCGGAGATGGCGCCCAACCCACTGTGCGGCTGTGATGCCTGCCGCAAGGCAATGCTCACCCCCGCCCTATCGCGAAAGCGGTCGGCGCTGCTGGTGAACGAAGAGGCGATGATCGACTTCGGCCCGGACGTGTTGGCGGCGGCGCTGCAGTATGGCGCAAGCCTGTCTACGGTTCGACACTGCTTCGTAACCCATTCGCATAACGATCACCTGAGCTTTGGAAACATCGACGTTTTCACCATGACCGAGCGCGCCCAGGGCGACGCTGTGCGCTTTTACCTTTCGAACGAAGCAAAGGAGTTTGTGCTAAGCTATATCGATGCCACGCGGCACCTTAAGCACGTCGGCTACAGCATGAATAAGCTGATGAGCGAAGGCAAGATCGAGTTCGTGGCGCTCGAACCCTATCGGGATCACGCCATCGGCGATATGATTGTGCGTGCGGTGCGCTCAAATCATGCGGCGCACGGCGAGGACGAATACGCGCTGAATTACCTCATCGGCCTCAAAGATGGCGTAAGGCTTTTATACGTGGCCGATTCGGGGCTGTATAGCCGCCAAAACCTCGATTATCTTGCGGGCTGCGATGCAAGCGTGCTTGTGATGGAAGGCACGTTGGGCTCGATGGATTGCCCGCGCGAGGGTTCGCACTTGAACATCCGGCACTTTATCGAAAACATGCGCAACATGCGCGAGCACGGCATCATCAACGCCCAAACCCGCGTGTATGTAACGCATATCAATTCCAAGCACGACCTAACCCCCGGCGCGTATCAACGCGCAATGGACGGGCGCGCGCCGCAAAAGGCGATCGTCGCGTACGATGGGCTTGTGATCTAGGCTAAGTTCGCAAAAATGCAGACACTTCTGCCGCCAAAAAGGCTCCGTCCGAACCGAGTTCGGACGGAGCGTTTATAAAAACTGCGCGAACAGGCTCTTATGGGGCAAAGCAAACCCTGCCGTTTGTTTGTATCTTACCCCTCGTCGGGCACGGCATCTATAGCCGATGCGGCATCACCCGGCCGGGCGAACGACATCGCCTTTTCGCGCCAGCGCCCGAATCGGTAATACAGGTATACAAACACAAAGCCCGCGATCCACGCAACCGCATATCCCCAGTAAATGCCCTCATGGCTTCCCATGGTCTTGGCGAATAAGTATGCGATGGGTATGCGCAGCACGATCTGCGCCATCAGCGAGGTATAAAACGGAATCATGGTTTGCCCCGCCCCGCGCAACACCCCCGAATAATAGAAACCCAACCCGGCAAACGGATAGAAGAAGCTTAAAAACTGAAGCATCTTCACGCCCGGTTCCAACACGCGCTGGTCGCTGGTGAAGAGCATCATGATATACTTGCCAAAAAACAAGAGCCCCAAAGAGAGCACCACGCCGATGCCGAGGCACAAGAGAAAGCCCGCGCGCACGCCCTCCTTCACCCGATCCAGCCGACCCGCGCCGATGTTTTGGCCCACAAACGTGGTAATCGCCATGCCCACCGTCATCATCGGCATCATCACGAGCATATCCACCCGCATGGTCGCGTTAAAGCAGGCGGTAATCGAGGTGCCAAAGCTGTTGATCAGGCCCTGCATCACCATCATGCCCAGCGACATCAGCGCATTTTGTGCGCCGGTTGGCAACCCGAGCTTTGCGGTGCGCCACGCAAGTTTGCCGTCGATATGCAAATCAGAAAAGCGTACCGACAAATGCTCGTTGACGCGCCCGAGCCTGAAAAACGCGAACACCACCGATGCGCCCTGGGCGATAACCGTGGCCAGCGCGACCCCGAACACGCCCATGCCAAACGCGAGCACGAACAGAAGATCCAACACGATGTTGATGGCGCTGGAAATCGCCAAAAAGATCAGAGGGGAGATCGAATCCCCTAGCCCGCGCAAAATACCGGAGATGATGTTGTAGTACAGCGTCAGCGTAATTCCTAGAAAAATCACGCGTATGTAGGTAAGCGCCATGTCGAAATAATCCGCCTGCACCTGCATCGCGGTAAGAATCCACGGAGCGACCACGTAGCCCACAACCGACAGCGCCACGCCAGCGATCAGCGTGAGCACCAGCGTGGTGTTGGCGGTCTTGCGCATATCCTCATACGCGCGCGCGCCGAACGTCTGCGAAATGAGAATGCTCGCGCCGATGCCCACGCCCATGAACAGGGATACCAGCAGGTTGATGATGGGGTTGGATGTCCCCACCGCCGCCAGCGCCTCGGAGCCCACATAGTTGCCCACCACGATCGAGTCGACCATGTTGTAGAGTTGTTGAAGCAAATTGCCCAACAGCAAAGGCAGCGAGAACGCCATCAGAAGCCTCCAAGGAGGCCCCATCGTCATATCGGCGTTCTTGTTCCTTTTCTTGGGCTGTTCCCGTGCAGCAGTTTCCAATTTTCCCTCCAAAAGTCCAGGTGTGGCAATTGCGCGCCGCACCCTTAAAATATAGCGAAAGCGCCCTGAACGGACGCTCTCTCATCCTTCTATATTACCATAGTAGCACGCATAACGGGCTCATGCAAGCCTCGTCGTCGCGAGCTGCATATCGCTCGCTTTCGCACTGCGGTGCAAAAGCGAGCTCATTCCGCCGCTCCTCCTCTTCCATAAAACTGCTGAGGCGATTTTATGGATAGGGAACGATGGAGTAAGGAATGGCGGAGTAAGAAACGACGAGGCGGCATCCGCTCCGTCGTTTTTCTTAATCCCAAAGGAACCTCAGTTTCTTTGGGAAGAGGAGGTTTCGCGTAGCGCCGGAACCACCAGCGCCGCAGCGCTGATGGTTCAGAGCGTAGTGCAAACCGACGACCGTTCGATGAGCTCAAAGCACATGCGGGCGTTATGATAAGGGCACTTCCACCCGGAAACCTTTTCAAGCGTGTGCCTGCCCTCTGAACCGATCTCCGCGCGAGCGACTCCGAACCATTCGCCGTATTCGTGATCGACAATGTCGCTTTGAATGAAGTTCGCAACGTCGAGAGAGACCTTCAAAAACTTCTCGTCACCGGAAAGCTGGTAGGCGTTAAAAAAGCCTACGGCAGCTTCCGCCTGCTGCCACCAACCCTTGCTGGGGAACAGCTCGCCGCTTTGATAATCCCTTTCGTCGTATAGCCCGCCGTCGGAAGGATCGATGCCGCCGTCCATCACCGCTTCGGCCATCGCCACCGAAATATCCTTCAGGCGGTGGATCGCATCTTCGTCGCCCAACACTTCGGCCGTTTCGTACAGCAGCCAGCTTCCCTCGATGTCGTGGCCATAGGTGATCAGCGTATCGGTGCGCTTCCAGTTTTCGTCGAAAAAGAGCGCGAAGCGGTTGTTTGGCTGCCTTACCTTATCCACCATGATCGCGAGCTGCTTTTCGACGGCCGCGCGCGCCTTTGGCGTGTCTTCCAGGCGGAGAAAGTTGGTGTAGGCTTCGATGAGGTGAAGGGAAGTGTTCATGGTAAACACTGCTTTGTGGCGGCGCGGGCGGGCATCCGCTACCTGCGACCAATCGCGCGCATGGTATTCTCGGTAACCGTTGTGCTCGGCGTCGTACACCTTTTCCTCCAGCAAGGTAAACTGCTCGCGCGCAAGTTCGCGCGCGCCCTGATCGCCCGTCGCGCGGGCATATTCGCTCAGTGCGTATAGGGTAAAGGCCTGTCCGTAGGTATTTTTGGCGGTTTCCTTGGGTTTGCCGTCGCACGTCAGTTCCCAGAAGGCTCCGCCGTGCTCTCTGTCCATAAAATGATCCACAAAATAGCGGTAAAAATGCTCCGCCGCTTTTTTGTACTCCGGCCTTTGAAAAATGCGATATGCCGCGGCATACGTCCATACCAGGCGCGCCCCAAGGATCAGAAGCCTGTCGGCATTCTTATCAGGCGTGCCGTCCTGCGCGACGTAGCCGTAAAAACCGCCCTTCTCATCGTCTACATCGCGCTCGATCCACCATCGAAGGATCGAATGAGCCTCGTTTTCCGCCCATGCGCCGAGGTCTTTGACGGAATGGATGATGGGAATCCCCTCCTTGCAAAAAAGATAGGGGGGAGCGTCGCCGCTCCCCCCTGAAAGGTTAATCACAGCAGCATGGCCGTGCCGTCCATGCGCAGCCCCGAACCAGAAATGTGCTCGGAAAGCGGGCTGGCCAGGCAGCACACCATGTATGCCAGATCGCTGGGCAATCCTCCGCGCCCGAGCGGCTGCATGTTATACTGACGGCTGCGCTCGCGCCGCTTCATCTTCCACGACCGCTCCACGCCCTCGACCGCCGTCTTAAACTCGATCTTCACGCCGCCGGGCAGCAGCACGTTGCAGGTGATGCGGTACTGCGCAAGCTCGATAGCCGCTTCGCGCGCGAGCATCTTGATGCCGCCCTTCGTCATCGCGTAGACAGGATCGAAGTCCGTGGGCCGCTTGCCGTGCACGGAGGATATGTAGATTACGCGGCCCTGGCCGCATTCCTTCAAAAACGGCACCGCGAAGCGGGTGCAATTCCAGTAGCCCTTCAGGTTGGTGTTCATCAAAAGGTCGTACTTCTCTTCGTCGTACTCGTCCAAGTCGAGGTTCGTCTGCAGAGCTGCGTTGTTGACCAGAATATCCAACCCGCCCAGCTGGCGCGCGGATTCTTCGACTAAGTACTTGCAGCCCTCCGCCGAGGACACGTCGGCCTTGATCAGCACCGCTTCGCCGCCGACATCGGAGATCATCTTCATGGTCTCCTCGGCCGTGGCGGGGTTGTAGTTGTAGTTGACCGCAACCTTTACGCCCTCTCGCGCCAGGCCGATCGCGATGCCGCGGCCGATGCCTTTGCCCGAACCGGTGACCAGCGCGCGCTTTCCTTTAAGCTGTAAATCCATCGTGCTTTCCTCCTATCGGTCGCCGTACTTGAGCATAAAGCCGCCGTCGGCTCGTATGTCGGCGCCATTGAGCATCGGCGCGTGAATCGCCATGTCGACAAGCCGGCTAAGCTCTTCAAACGTACAGGCGCTCTTGCGCGGAATGCTATCTACAAAGCCGTCGTAAATCGGGGAAAGCGGCGTATCCATCAAAATTTGGTCGCCCTCTACCGGGCCCAGCTCGATGAGAACCGTGTGAACGCCCTTGCGCCCGAGCTGCAGAGCGCATTCGCGGTTGAGCATCTTCAAAGCGCCCATAGAGCAGCTAAACGCCAGCGACGCGCCCGTGGGCTTTTCGCCGTGGGTGGAACCTACAAAAACCACTGCGCCCTTGCCGGTCATTTCGGCCATCAACCCGCCTAAGTGCTTGGCGAGAAAGAACGCCGTTTTGGTGTTGCGGTTCAGCACGCGGTCGAACAGCTCTTCCGGGCCGTTTAGCACGCTCGTGCGCTCCATTTCGCGCGCGGTGAGCACGAGGGCGTCGATGCCGCCTGCGACCTTTAGCTTGGCGGCAAGAGCCGCAACCTGTTCTTCGTCGGCGGCATCTTCGGGGTAGCAGGCGACGGCGGAGAGCTCCGCGGGCAAGTTATCGCCGAGCAGCCCCGCTACTTTGGCGCCCTGATCGAGGAAGTACTTGGCTACCTTCCGGCCGCAAGGGCCTGAAAGATCGGAAATAAAAACAGTAGGCATGCGATTCCTCCTGATGAGCGGCAAGCCGCTCCTTATGTCCGGCAGAGCGCGCGCTATAATGCGGCGCCCGCCTATTGCCTTTGCTTGCGGGGTGGGCCGAAGGGGCCCTGTTTCGGCCCCTTCGGTTGTTAAACTATCGATTTTAGCTCCACAGCCTGTCGTTGGAGTAGGTGTCGTTCCACTCGTCGGTGGATTCCCACAGGCCGGGGATGCCCGGGTGGATGTGCTGGGCGATGATCTCGTCGTTCAGCGACTCGATGCCAAGGCCCGGCAGATCGGGAACGTCGATGTAGCCGTTCTTGATCAGCGGCTTGGGCGGGCCGACCTTGACGATGTCATCCCACCACTCGCAGTCGTTGGAGTGGAACTCCAGCGCGAGGAAGTTTTCGGTTGCGGCCACGGAGTGCACCGCCGCCAGGCAGGCAATCGGGGATTCGGCCATATGTACGGCCATCTGTACGCCGTACTCCTGCGCCAAATCGCCGATCTTTTTGTTTTCTAGAATGCCGCCGGAGGAGAGGACGTCCGGATGGATGACGGATACCGCGCGCTTTTCGAGCAGCGGGATGAAGTTTTCCTTCAGGAAGATGTCCTCGCCGGTGCAAATCGGAACCGTTGTCGCCTCCGAAAGACGTACATACTGGTCGGTCAGCTGCCAGGGAATCATATCCTCGGCCCACTGCAGGTTGTACTTTTCGATGCGACGGCACAGCTTGATGCAGTCCTCAAGGCCGATGTGGCCGAAATGGTCGATCGACAGCGGGATGTCGTAGCCGAGCACGCTGCGCACGTCGGATACGTATTCCTCCAGAAGATCAAAGCCCTTTTCGGTGACGTGGATGCCGGTAAAGGAGTGGGCGATGTTGAAAAGATCGTATACGCGGTTCTTCGCATAGCGAATGGCCATCTTATCGCCGGTGGCCTCAGCCTCTTTAACGCGCTTGCGGATGCCGCGCATTTCATCCAGGAAGCCCAAAGGCGCGGTCAGCGTGCCCTCTTCCTCGATCAGGTTGCCAAGGCCGAGATCCATCTTAAGGAGCGTATAGCCGTTCTTTTCGCGGCGCTTAAGCAGGGCCTCGCCCATCTTTTTGCCGGTGTTCTTGCCCTCGATGTCGGTATCGCAGTACATGCGAACCTTATCGCGGAACTTGCCGCCCAGCATCTGGTAAACCGGCACGCCGAACGCCTTGCCGGCCAAATCCCACAGCGCGAGCTCTACGCCGCATACGCCGCCGGCTTGGCGGGACTGGCCGCCGAATTGCTTAATACGGCGGAACAGTTTGTCCACATTGCAGGGGTTTTCGCCCAGCAGGCGGCTCTTGAGCATGAGCGCGTAGCGCTTGTCCGCGCCGTCGCGCACTTCGCCAAAGCCGGTGATGCCCTGGTTCGTCTCAATTTTGAGCAGCGTGCAGTGCATCGGAGCGCCGACGATATCGACCAGGCGCATGTCGGTGATGCGCAACTCTGAAGGTTTGGAGTTGGTGTTGACGTGTGCCAAAGTTTCCTCGTAGTTCTTGGGCATGCCGCACCTCTTTCCCGGGGATGGCCACAGGCCCCTTTTCCCCCATCTTACTTACATAGGCAAGTATAGCCGATTATTGTTAAAAGACAAACACGATTCCCACATTTCACAAATGTTTTCCACCTAACGCGGGTGGAGTATGGAACATTTCTATGATTTGATCACAAATCCTGCGCGATTGGGACACTTGACGGATATGCCTTCCAATGATAGAGTAAACGTAAAATTGGCGCAAATCCGCGCGAATGGATATGCGCCTAATCATGGAGGAGGATACCCATGAACTTCAACGTGAAAGAAGACATCATTCAGTTGACTCCCTTGTGGAAGGGCGAGCGCCTTCCGGACGGACGCCCCAAGGTACCCGCCGGCGTGCTCGAGCGCCTGCGCAAGATCACCTTCGAAGAAGCCTGGGGCCCGCTGTGGCGCGACGGCTATTACTTCCAGACGGAATCCAACTTCCGCCTCTCGCACCCGGGCAAGAACGTCGTAGGCCGCGCGGTTACCGCCGTTATGGTGCCCATGCGCCCCGACCTGCACGAGTATCTTCTGAAGTTTGGCCACGAAGAAGAGGGCCGCAAGGGCTTCTTTAACCAGTGGGTCATCGACAGCTTGGTCGAAGACGACGTCGTCGTGGTGGACATGTTCGACAAAATCTTCAAGGGAACCTATGTCGGCGGCAACCTCTCCACGGCCATCGCCACCCGCACCAAGCGCGGCGGCGCGGTCATCTGGGGCGGCGTGCGCGATCTTGAGCAGATCGTTCAGATCCCCGGCATCCAGGTGTTCTATCGCGGCGTGCATCCCACCGGCATCGGCGATGTGACCATGACCGGCATGAACGTGCCCTGTCGCATCGGCGAGGCGATCTGCCTGCCGGGCGACGTAGTCGTCGGCACCATGTCCGGCGTGTGCTTCATCCCCGCCCACCTGGCCGAGAAGGTCGCCGACGGAGCGGAGAAATCTCACGTGCGCGACATCTTCGGGTTCCAGAGGCTGGATGAAAAGGTATACTCCACCGCCCAGATCGACACCCGTTGGACGATGACGATGTGGGACGACTTCATGAATTGGTTTAAGACCGATTCTAAGGCTAAGGAATACGCCCATCTCAATTGGGACGACGAGTATGCCGAGGCGAAGAAGTACCACGAGGAAAACTCCTCCGAAGTGCGCCTGTAATTATTCACTAGCGAAATATAAGCGAAACGGCGTCACGATCGTGACGCCGTTTCGCTTATATGCAATGGCTGGCTATCGGAAGAGGGCGGATCATGCCTATGCTATGTGGCATAAAATCTGTAATATTTGTATCGAGATTCTTTACCCTCTGCTTGCTTTGAAGATACTCTGCCGTCAATGAATTGATAGCCGCTTCGCTTCAACACTTTTTGTGACTTTATATTATCCACGCCAACCGTCCCAATTAAATAGTGGATGTTATAGTTTTCAAAAGCCCATTTTGTAACGGCGATAACGGCTTCGGTGGCATAGCCAAACCCTCTTTTTTCCGGCAACAAATGATAAAAAATTTCCGGCTCATTCAATTCTATGTGCTTTCCCGCGCCCGCATATCCGCAGTATTCTCCTGTTTGCCTTAGAAATATACCAAGAGAAATGACGTCGTTTACAATATCCATGTTGGCATATTGAGAGACAAGCCAGTTAAAAAGCCCTTTCGGATCGCCGTAGAATGCCTCTACATTATTGATAATATGATTCGGATAATCGCTGTCTTTTAAGGTTCGAATGATCAGTCGCTCCGTCAGGATCTCCATCTGCGCCACCTCTGCCGATTATATATACATTAGCCGCGCCGCCATCTTACCTTTGGCGGGGCGACAAGCGGCTCGCATTGCGTCAGCGGATGACCTTCCACTCGCCGACCGGCCACATGATCGCAAGGCAATGCCCTTGAATTTGCTTTTCTTCCAGCGCGCCGACCACGCGGCTGTCGGTAGAGCGGGCGCGGTGGTCGCCCATCACAAAATAGCAACCCTGCTCGATGGTAACTTCCGGGAAATCCGCGGTTTCGGGGCGGGTCAGGTACGGCTCGTCAAGCGGTTGGTCATCGATGTACACCACGCTGTCTTCGATGCGCAGACGCTCGCCGGGCAGGCCGATCACGCGCTTGACGCAGTCTTCCTCCCACCCGGGATAGTGGCAAAACACCACCTCGCCGCGCGCAGGCCCACGGAACCAATACGACGCCTTAAGAACTGCCATCATCTGGCCGGTGTGCAGCGTATCCTGCATGGAGGGGCCGTTTACCAGCGCCGGGGTAAAGACAAAGGTGCGCACCAGCAGTGCGGCGGCAACCGCGATTGCGAACGTTCTTATCCACGAAAAGAGCTCTTTGCGTACGCGACGCTTTCTGTCGCGCTCGGCCGCAAGCATCTGCTCAAGCTCGACGCTTTCGTCTTGTGAAGCACGCTTATCTTGTTCGGACATTAAGACCCTTCTTTCACTGAATTGCGCCCCATTCGGCCGAAGGCCATACGACCGCGACGCAATGCCCTTTGATGCTGTTTCGCGCGAGAGTGCCCACCATGCGGCTATCCAGCGACACCGCGCGGTTGTCGCCTAACACGAAATATTCGTTTTCGCGCACCGCAACTTCGGGAAAATCCGCCGTTTCGGGCAGAATACCGTAAGCCTCTTCGAGCGGCTCGCCGTCGATGAACACGGTGCTATCTACAATTTTCACCCGTTCGCCGGGCAGCCCGATCACGCGTTTGACGCAGTCTTCTTCCATATTGGGATAGCGGCACAGCACGACTTCGCCGCGCTCCGGCCCGCGGAAGAAATATGTGGCCCGCACCACCGCCATCATTTCGCGGGTATGCAGGGTTTCCTGCATGGAAGAGCCGTCCACGCGCGCGAGCGTGAACACAAAGCGCTGGATGAGCAGCGCTACCATCACGGTCAGGACGACCGTGCGGATCCAATCGGGCAGTTCATCCCAGAAAAAACTCGGTTTGCTATGCTTTCCGGCCATGTGCGCCTCCGAAAAACGCATTCCTTCTTAAACGCAAGCGATATGCGAAATGTTCTTTGATTCTGATTCGGCGCGGGATGGAAAAATCCTGTTTGCGTGCAGGGATACGCGGCCGCGGACGAGAAATAATAATGATGCGCATTTTGGGCGGGGATCATGGATTACGGCGCCCGCGCAATCGTCGAGGTGATGGTTTGTCGCAAAACAAGGTATTTTCTGCGTGCTACGATGCGGCGACGTATAGCCGCGCGCTGGCTTTGCTTTCCCGCGGGCGCGTGCGCAGGCGCGCTTCCATAGGCGAGACGCTCGTGGGCGTCGTGGACGACGGCGAGCGGTACGAGGTGCGCCTGACGTTTAGGGCGGAAGGGCCGACCGGCTATTGCTCTTGTTCGGGCGGCAGGCCGCGCCGCTTTTTGTGTAGCCACGCCGCGGCACTGTGGCTTGATGTCTTGTCCACCCGCAACACCGAGCTTAAGGAAGACCGCAGCGCGGACCGCCTGCTCGAAAGCTTTGAGCCGCCCGGCGCGCGCGAGCCCGTGCTGCGCCTGCAGCCGCTCATCAAGCTCGGGGGCATTCCCTCCGTATCCTTGCGCGCGGGCATTAGACGCCTATATGTGGTGAAGGATATGCAGGCGTTTGTGCGCGATTATTGCGAAGGAGCTTCGGTGCGCATGGGCAAGGGGCTCACGCTGGATTTTGCCGCACAATGCTTTCCGTCGGATATGGAAGCGGTGCTTGCCTTGCTCGGAGAGGGGATTGAGGCGTTCGAGCTGTTCGGCAACCGTACCGTAGAAGCAAAGCTGCGCGACATGCCGCTTACGAGCGGGCAGCTCACGGCTCTTTTAGAAAAGTTAAGCGGCATGACGTGGGTGCTTCATGACGGCGCGCGGGAGTTGATCGTGCGCGGCATCGTGAAAGGCGTTCCGTCGCTTAACTTTGCGCTGAGCGACGACTCAGGTTCGCTCTCCCTCTCGGCGCAAGATGTGGGGGATGTGCGGGCGATCGATCGCAATGCCCGGTTCATTTTGCACGGAGAGACCGTATACGAGCCCGGCGAGGCGGAGCGGCTGACCATCGCTCCCTTCCTCGTGCCCGGAGCGCCCAAACAGTATAGGTTCTCCGGCGCACAGCGCGAGCGCCTCATCAGCGAGGTGTTGCCCCGCCTGCGCGAGGCGGCGGAGGTTTCCATCGATCCTGCGCTGAGCGCAAAGGTGGTGCGCGAGCCGTTGATGCCCCGCGCCACCCTGGATTTGGAGGGTGGCGAGATCACGTGCCGCCTCTTGTTCGGCTATGGCGCGCGCGGCATCGACCCCTTCGCGCCGGATACCCGCGCGCAGGAGGACGGGCCTATGCTCGAGCGAGATGCCTCGCTGGAGCGGTCTATTTTGGATGTACTGTCCCGTCATGGCTTCCGCGTGCGCGCAGGCTGCGCATATCTGAGCGGAGACGACGGCGTATATATGTTTCTTACCGAAGGCGTGCCGGCGCTGCAGGCGCTGTGCGAGGTCTATTCTTCCAAAGCCCTGCTCGCCTTGCGTCCGCGCAGAACGCGCGCATCCGGCCGCCTGAGCGTGTCGGGCGGCATGCTGGAGTTTCGCCTGATGCTCGAAGGGGTGGAGTCCGTCGATCACGAGGCGGTGCTGGGCGCCCTGCGCGAGCATAAGGAGTTTGTCAGGCTCAAGGACGGGGCGTTTCTGTCGCTGAGCAAGGATGACGGCTGGTCTGAGTTAGCGGATTATCTCAATGAAGCGGGCGGAGAGATGCAGGACGGCGCGCTGAGAATGGAGCGCTACCGCGCCGCGTACCTGGACGCGCTGCTCGAGGCGAGCCCTGTGAGGGTGGAAAGGGATGAATCCGTCCGATCCATCGCCCGGGCGTTAAGCGACCCTCAGGGCGACGAGCCCCCCATACAAGGCCTGCGCCCGTACCAAAGGCGCGGCTTTGCGTGGCTAAGAACGCTGGCCTCAATGAACATGGGCGGCGTGCTGGCTGACGATATGGGCCTTGGCAA
>JAVBNW010000096.1:0-7475 GCA_031551255.1 Eubacteriales bacterium
AGCTGTGCCTGGCCCTGGAGGACACGGTGCGCGCGGAATCGGGCATGCAGGTGACCGTCGGCATCGGCGATGCGCGCCCTTCCCTTTCCCTTATCGCCGAGTCCCGCGAAGAGGCTCTGGCGGCGATTCGGGCCGGGGCCGCGTTTCACCCCGGGGCCACCGTGCACGTATATCAATCTCTCATCATTGAGCGCCTGCTGCTGGATGTGCCGGTTTCGACGCTGCGCAGATATGCCGCCGATCTTTTGGGCGAACAAAGCGCACGGCTGCTTAACCGAGAAATGCGCGATACCATCGAGCGTTTTTTTGCGTGTAACCTAAACCTTTCAGAAACCGCGCGCCAGCTTTTTGTCCACCGCAATACTCTGATCTACCGGCTGGAGAAGCTCGAAAAAACGACGGGGCTGGACATACGCAGGTTTGACGACGCAGCGGTGCTCAAGCTTTTGCTGCTGATGGAAACCGGGAACAATCCGGCGCATCCGCTGTACCCCGATGCGGATAGCCAGACGAAATAGTAGGAGGCTTTATGGAATTACGGGAAAAGGCGCTTTCGCTGCACGCGCAGTGGAGAGGAAAAATCGAAACGGCGCCCCGCGCCGACGCGAGCGATCGCCAGGCGCTTTCGCTCTGTTACACGCCCGGCGTGGCGGAGCCTTGTTTGGCAATCGCAAAAGATAAAAGCCTTGCAAACCTGTATACGCGCAAGTGGAATACCGTGGCCATCGTTACCGACGGCACGGCGGTGTTGGGCCTTGGCGACATCGGCCCCGAAGCTGCCCTGCCGGTGATGGAGGGCAAGGCGGTGCTGTTTAAGCAGTTTGGCGGGGTCGACGCGGTGCCCATATGTTTGGATACGAAGGATGTAGGCGAGATCGTCCACACGGTGGAGCTTCTCGCACCGGGACTTGGGGGCGTCAACCTTGAAGACATCGCCGCGCCGCGCTGCTTCGAAATCGAGCGGCAACTAATAGAAAAACTTTCCATACCCGTGTTTCACGACGATCAACACGGCACGGCCATCGTCGTGCTCGCCGCGCTCATCAGCGCATGCGGCGTGCTCGGGCGAGATGTGCGCGCACAGCGCGTAGTTATCAACGGAGCGGGGGCCGCGGGCATCGCCATTGCGCGGCTGCTCGCCGATTACGGCGTGCGGGATATCATCTTATGCGACAAGCGCGGCGTTATCGGCGAGGATGATAACCCCGCGCAAGCACAAATCGCCTCCCAAACCAACCCGCGAGGCGTAAAAGGCGCGCTTGCGGATGCGCTTGCCGGCGCGCAGGTTTTTATCGGCGTTTCGGCGGGTGGCGTTCTTTCCGCCCAGCTTATGCATAGGATGGACGAAGGCCCCATCATCTTCGCCATGGCAAACCCCACGCCGGAAATCATGCCGGAAGAAGCGCTTGCGGCGGGCGCAGCGATCGTAGGCACGGGGCGGAGCGACTATCCCAACCAAATTAACAACGTGCTCGCCTTCCCCGGCATATTCCGCGGCGTGCTCGACGCTGGAGCGCGGGCGATTACCGCAGAAATGAAGCTTGCCGCCGCCGTGGCAATCGCAGGTATTTTGAAAGAAGGCGAAAAATCGTCGGAGCGAATCCTGCCGGATGCGTTCGATCCCCGCGTTTGTGAGGCGGTAGCCGGAGCGATTTTGCGCATCGCCACCGCGGCAAAGGAGAAAAATTCATGAAAAAATACGGCTTATTCATCCTGTACACCCTTCTTATCGTCATCATCGTCGCCGCACTTTCTTCAGGGCTCACGCTGTTGGTGACGGCCGGAGGGCGCGTCTCGAGCGACGATCAGGTGCTCATATCGAAGAAGGATTACGAGACACTTACGCGCTATCAGCGCCTGGATCAGCTGCGAGAGTACATACGGTATAATTATATAGAGGATACTGAGGATCAAAGCCTTATCTACGGCGCCGCCCAAGGCATGTTTTATACCTTGAACGACCCGTATTCGTTTTTTATGACGCCTGAACAGACGGCAGCCGCCACCGAAGAAGAAAAGGGCGTCTATCATGGTATAGGCTGCCAACTCGTGGTCGATCCGGAGGACGCGCTCATTACCATTACGCGAGTATATAAGGGAAGTCCCGCGGAAAGCGCTGGCATCGTGCCGGGCGATAAAATCGTAAAGGTATTCGGCATCCCTTATACCGGCTACGAGATGAACGAAGCCGTGAAGCACATGCGCGGCGAACCGGGTACCAGCGCGGATATTACGATCCTGCGCGAAGGAGAAACGATCGATCTTACGGTGCCGCGCGCCGAAGTGACGGTCAACCGCGTGGAAACCCGTATGCTTGGAGACGACGTCGGGCTTATAACGTTATACGAATTCGAGGGCAACGCCCTTGCCGGCTTTAAAGAGGCTCTTAAACAGTTGGAAAAGGAAAAGGCAAAGGGCATGATCGTCGATTTGCGCGGCAATCCCGGCGGGGTCGTCGATACGGCCGCACAGATCTGCGACCTTTTGCTTCCGGAATGCACCATCGTCACCATTGAAGATAAGCACGGCAACGTCGATACCTATAGTTCCGATCCCTCGATGGTCTCTTTGCCGACGGTGGTATTGGTCAACGGAATGTCGGCCAGCGCCAGCGAGATTATGGCGGCGGCCCTCAAGGATAACGGTCGTGCGACGCTGGTGGGCACGCAGACGTTCGGCAAGGGCATTGTGCAAAACGTGTATGTGTTCAAAGACGACAATTCTTCCATGCACCTTACGACCGCATACTACTACACGCCCAACGGCGAAAACATTCATAAAACCGGCATAACGCCCGACCGCATCATCGATCTTCCGGAAGAGTTGAAAAAAAATCCGACCAAGGTAACCGATGAAAACGACGTGCAACTGACGACCGCTGTGGAGGAACTGAAAAAGCTTATCGGGGACGATTGAACTTGTACGATGTGCTCGGAAAGTAACCCAAGAACAACCTAACGAAGGCAGCGCCGGATGACACCCGCTTTGATTTGCATATTGCAACGTCATCCGGCATACTACATTTCCATTTTTTGTTCTTTGCCGCATAGTTTTTAGAGCCCTTGTCAAACTTTGCCGAAAAAACATGAATAACGCTTTTCTTTATCTTGGGTTTTTGGTATACTGACTTTACTTGTAAGCCAATACCAGGGCAATCTTTCCTGGTTTGTGTTCACATAGGGCAAAATCATCGCCGTTTCATCATTTCCAATCAAATATTTGTCATTTCTTGGGGAGGGCATTGTTCATGAAAAATATGAAGGTTTCCCTGAAACTCATCACGAGTTTTCTCATCGTCATCGTTCTGAGCGTCGTCGTGGCCGTCGTAGGCATCTTTGGCATGTCCACGCTGGAAAAAAGCGACACGCAACTGTATGAAATGAACCTTCTTTCCATCGATGCGTTGGGCGGTCTGCGCGAAGCCTATCAGCAGCAGCGCGTGGCTCTGCGCACGTTCCTTCTCGTGGCTGACGATCCCGCGGCCATTGAAACGGTCATGGCGAATATGACCGCTGCAGAAAAGCTCTACGATGAAAATATGGCGCAGTATCTGCTCACCATAGAAGATCCCGCGGAGGAAGAGGGTTTCTTCACCGCAAAGAGCGTGTATGAAAACGAATTTGCACAACTGAAACAGAGGGTTATCTCCGCCGTTCAAGATGGAAGCGCCGATTCCGCTTTTGCGGATATTATGGCCGCCGCCGCCACCGTGGCCCCGATAGAAAAGGGGTTTACCGAAAGCGCCGACAAAAACGACGAGTGGGCCATGAATAAAAGCGCCGACAACACCGCAATGTTTAAGCTTCTTACATTTGTCGAAATCGGCGTCGTAGCGGTTGCCGCAATCGCCTCCATGCTCCTTGCGCTGTATATTTCCGGCCTGATCGCCAAGCCGATGCGCTCGCTCGAAGTTTTGATGAACCAAATGGGCACCACGGGTGATCTAAACATCGAGCCCGCGCTGCGCGATCAGCTCGATAAAGCGGCGCTGGCAAAAGATGAAATCGGCAAGAGCATCGTCGCCTCCAGATCCCTGATCATGCACATCACCAACGTATCGCAGGTGCTCGAGACGATCGCCGAGGGCGACTTGAGCGGCGAAGTTGTCGCGCTCTCTCCCAAGGATACTCTAGGCAATTCCATCATGAAGATGCAGGATAACCTCAATAACCTGCTTACCGAAATCAACAACGCCACCAGCCAGGTCGCCACCGCCTCCAGGCAGATTTCCGATGGCGCGCAGGCGTTGGCGCAGGGCTCCACCGAGCAGGCCGCTTCCGTACAGGAACTGTCCAGCTCCATCAGCGATATCGCCGATTCCACGCGCGACAACGCCGGCCTCGCGGCGAAGGCCGCCGATCTTTCCGGCACGATTCGCTCCAACGCCCAGAAGGGCTCGAGCCAGATGGACGAGATGATGCAGGCCGTGCGCGACATCAACGAAGCCAGCAAGAACATCAACAGCGTCATAAAAGTAATCGACGACATCGCGTTCCAAACCAACATTCTCGCGCTCAACGCGGCCGTGGAAGCCGCCCATGCCGGCGAGCACGGCAAGGGCTTTGCGGTGGTCGCGGAAGAAGTGCGCAGCCTCGCCGCCAAGAGCGTGGAAGCCGCGAAGGATACCAGCAACCTGATCTCCAACTCCATGGAAAAGGCCGACCTCGGCGCGAGAATCGCCGACGAGACCGCCGCGTCGCTGTCCGAAATCGTCACGGGCATCAACGAGAGCACGAGCTTGATCAACGATATTGCGAGGGCATCCGAAGAGCAGTCCAGCGCGATTAAGCAGATCAACATCGGCATCGATCAAGTCGCCCAGGTTGTGCAGCAAAACAGCGCGACCTCGCAGGAGAGCGCGGCCGCCTCCGAGGAGATGAACAGCCAGTCCGAAACGCTGAACATGCTGGTGGCCCAGTTCAAGCTGCGCGAGGGCGATTATGCCTCCTCGAGCTTAGAGGCCGCATCTTCCGGCATGCGAAAGCCTATGGCAATCCCCTCCCGCGTACACTCCGACGACGGCTTCGGCAAGTACTGATCGCTTAATGAACCAAAACCCGCGGGCCGCGCAATGCGCCCGCGGGTTTTTATGTTGAAATATGGGGAGAGAGCCTTCAGGCTCTCTCCTTACGAACGCAGTATACCATAGTTTCATTCAAAAAAACAGCCTGTTCTTTTCTCGTAAAATATGATTCAATGGGAAAACCAATCGTAAGGAGGCGACCACCTATGATGAAAGTTCGACGCGAAACCATTCGATACGGACAAAAAGACTACGACGAAGATTATATGCGATGGGGCTTTCTCGATGAGGACGAACAACTGCGGGCGGCATCGGATTTGTGCAAACTGTTCCCCCGCAGGCAACCAGCATCCTGGATGTGGCGTGCGGCATTGCGCGCTACCACCGGATATGGCTTAACTGTGGCTATAAAGTGACGGGGGTGGACTTATCGGATACCTTTATTCAAGCGGCAAAGAGCAACAACCCCGCCTGCGCATACTATATGCAGGACGTGCAGGCGCTCGACCTCCCGCAGCACTACGATATCGTCACGGCGCTACAACCGGGTGCATACAATGCGCTGATGGCACGCGGCATCTTCAGGCATTTAAACAGCGGAGGTGTGTTTCTTCTGGAAACGCGCAATCCAAACCACCCGCGTCAACGCTTTTATCGCGAGGATCAGCGCACCTGGACGCACGAAGAAGGCATTTTCAAGCTACGGCGACACGAATATGACCCGGTTCGGCAGGGATATATCACCGAGCAGGTCGACATCGACCCGACCCAAGATGAGATTGTCATCAGAGATTACAGCGATGGGGCCGGCGTTGGCGACGGCGGGCCTATGCCGATACGCTGGTTTCAAGAAATCTTAACGGCGGCAGGGTTTCAGCGGTTTGCGCTCTTTTCCCGCGAATGCGAGCCCATGGAGCTAAACGACGAGTCCATCTACAAGATATGGCTGGCCGCTTATAAGGAAGATTGAAAAACATGGCAAGGCCATATGGGGCTCTGCCCCATGCCCCGTCAGGAGATTTCATCCCCCTGTACCCCGGCTGAAGATGCCCGTACGCGGGCATCTTTCTAGTTGCTTTCGGTAACCGAACAAGCTTTATCCCTATGCCAAGCGCCGCGGGAATGCCGCGACGCTCTTTCCATGTACTTCTCAGCAAAATCAACGGGCAAGTACTTCCTGCAAAACATGTCCTACCCGCTCGCAATCCGCACGCGATATGCCATGATGTGTCACCAAGCGCAGCACGCGGTCGCTAAAATCCATCATCAGCACGCCGCGCTCCTTCATCGCGCCCAGAGCCTCCCCCGCCGTAATATAACTAGGCAGTGTAAAGTACGCAATATTCGTGCCCGAGTATGCGACTTCTACGCCGGGTATTTTCCCGAGGGCATTCGCCAACAAAGCCGCGCCTTCGTGATCTTCCCTAAGCCTATCCACCATCGCGTGAAGCGCCACAAGCCCTGCGGCGGCCAGAACACCCGCTTGGCGCATTCCCCCTCCCAGCATCTTGCGAAACTTGCGCGCGCGCGCAATCACCTTTTCCGGGCCGCACAGCACGGAGCCTACCGGCGCGCACAGGCCCTTGGAAAGGCAAAAGGTTACCGTATCGGCATACAGGGCAATGTCTTTCGCAGCCAGACCCATGCAAACGCAAGCGTTGAACAGCCGCGCGCCGTCCATATGGACGGGCAGGCCGCGACGCTCCGCCAGCGCCTTGAGGTCTTGAAGATAAGCAATCGGCAGCGCGGCTCCGCCGTGTGCGTTGTGCGTATTCTCCACGCAAATCAGCGCCGTGGGCGGATGGTGGATATCCTCATCGCGAATGGATGTTTCTACCTTGTCAAGCGGCATGCAGCCCAGCGCGCCGGTAACCGTAGCGGCCTGTACCCCACCTATGCGCGCGAGCGCCCCCGCCTCGTTCAGGAAAATATGCGAGCTCGCCTCGCAGATGATCTCATCCCCCGGCTGCGCTTGCGCCAGCACCGCAAGCTGGTTGCCCATCGTGCCGGAGGTGACAAACAGCGCAGACTCCTTGCCCAGGATCCTTGCCGCCGTCGCTTCCAGCTCGTTTACCGCCGGATCCTCGCCAAACACATCGTCGCCGACGGGCGCAGCCGCCATGGCCGCGCGCATCGCGTCGGTAGGTTGCGTTACGGTATCGGAGCGCAGGTCGATGGTTTTTTCAGACATTAGGAGATCACATCTCCTTCGTACAGCGGGAACGCGGCCGTCAGCTCCTTAACCTGCGCCTTTACGGATTCCACCACAGAATCGCCTTCCAGCGCGCAGCGGGCGATTAGCCCTGCGATGCGCTCCATCTCCGCTTCCTTCATGCCGCGGGATGTCGCCGCCGGGGTTCCGACCCGGATGCCTGAGGTAATGAACGGCGAGCGCGTCTCAAACGGCACGGTGTTTTTGTTGACTGTGATGTTGGCACGGTCCAGCCGCTTT
>JAVBNW010000125.1:0-52760 GCA_031551255.1 Eubacteriales bacterium
TCTTCCGCGATTTCCCTTGTGTTCATTTCTCTGCACTCTCACTCGGCTTGATTTCACACCTGTGCTTTTTCTCGCCGTTTTGTGCTTATTCTATCATCCTTCTCCTTGGCTAGACGAGGTGCGACTTCGCTTGACGCTTACTGTATACATACATAGAAACTCGCAAGGCCATCATGTCAATATACCACTTATTGGAGCAGGGCAATCAGGCGTTTTTTTGGCACCGCAAGAAATTTTAGAATTACTTCTCCTATTAGTTAAAATAAAAAAAGACTTTGTGTTAACCAGCGGCATGACCATTGTGTTACATAAAGACTTGATGAACGAAATTAATCTTTATGAATTAGGCAAGTTATGGCGTTCGTGATTTAAGGTCTGACGTTGCTGAAAGCAAGAAAAATTATGACCATCTATCTTCTGAAATGTACACAAATCTGACCCTTATTTTGACCCTTTACAGATCGGATTGACCCCATTTTTGACCCTTTACACGATGAAACACAACGTAACGCAATTTAACCAAATGACCTCACAACGCCCTAAAATAGGCATATCTCAAAAAGCATCGATACATGGCGACACTAAAAAAATCTGTGACCATCAAATTCAAATCCTGTTTCCAATTTCCCACGGCGTAATGCCACGGCAAAAATCTAGATTGTCAAGGATTTCGGGGAAGATTTTCACAGGAAACACTTACCCGTCCCTTGATAGTTTGGATATATCCTCGAAGACCGGGTCATACAACGCGGCAAACCTGCTTTACCAGCGGGCTTGCCGCATTGTGCTGTGCACGTCTTTTGCCGCGCGGTTCGTTCTTTGGCGAAGGCGGCGGTTTTTGTCATCGAACCCAAAAATGAGAAAATCCGAGCGGCCCGGCACTACGCGCCTTCAAGAGGGCCACCGGTGCTCTCTTCTTTTGGCGCGAAAAACACCCTCGCTCATCTCGTTTTCAGTTTGGGTTCGGTAATCATGTGCCCTAAAAAATAATGAGTGAATGGAGTATTCTGGAAAGTAAATCGACGAAAAAAGCCAAATTTTAGTGATTGTGCCAAAAGTAGCTATTCTTTGGGTCGCCTAGAGTGTATAATAACACCACTATGGTAGAGTAATATGGGCGCAAAGAACCGCATTTCGGCGATACGGCATCCACGTGATTCGTATAGAGCGAATACCTATGTTGATTCTTAATGATGCCCTTTGTTTTGATGTTTTTCGAGGAGGTTGCCCATGTTTCGCGTATTGAGGCGGGTTATGGCAACGTTGCTTCTTGTCGCGTTGTGCGCTTTCTTTGCGTCGGCGTGCAAGCGACAGGAGAGTTTGCTCGACCCCGCCAATCCCGTTCACCTGACGGTATGGCATTACTATAACGGGCAGCAGCTTGTCGCATTTGACGAAATGGTGAACAATTTCAACCAGACGCAGGGCCGCGAAACGGGCATATTCGTCGAATCGCTCAGCCAGGATAGCGTCAGCAATCTTGCCCAGATGGTGCTCGATGCCGCGCGAGGCGCCGCCGGAGCGCCCCCGATGCCCCATATCTTTGGAACCTACCCCGACAGCGCGTATGGCGTGATGGCGATGGATAAGTTGACCGATCTGAGCGCTTATATGAGCCAGGAGGATATCGCGGAATATTTTCCTGATTTCTGGCAGGAAGGCGTGATCGACGGAACGCCGGTCATCTTTCCTATGGCAAAATCCACCGAGGTGCTTTTCATCGATCAGAACGCATGGGATGCTTTTGCCGGCGCTATCGGCGAAGAGCGCGCCGCCGCGCAGTGCCTATCCACGTGGGAGGGCGTCGCCGAAACCGCCAAGGTTTATTATGAGTATACCGATGCGCTGACGTCGGATGTACCCCACGACGGCAAGGCTTTGCTCGGCATGGATTCCATCGCGAACTTTGTACTCGTGGCGATGAAACAGCAGGGTGTAGATTTTATGAGCAGCCAAGACGGAAAGGGAGCCGTCAATTTTGACGAGGGCGCGTTGCGCCGCCTATGGGATCTTTACTATCCGTCGATGGTGCGGGGCTATTTTTGCGCCGTAAGCCCCTACCGTTCGGACGACATGAAGATCGGGCTGCTGATGGGTTTTCTAGGTTCGAGCACGGGCAGCTCGTATTTTCCGGATGTCGTCACATTTGAAGACGGAACCCAGGCTAAGACACAGCTTACGGTGTTGCCCATGCCGGTGATGAAGGGCGCGGACAGGGTTGTGGTGCAACAGGGAAGCGGCATGGCCGTTTCAAAATCCGATGAGCGGCACGAGTATGCATCGATAGAGTTTCTTAAGTGGCTCACGGATGCGCAGCGCAACCTCGAGTTTTCGATCGCCTCGGGATATATGCCGGTAAAAACCGAGGCTTTGCAGGGCGGTTTAATGGGCGAAACGCTCGACGATATGCAGGGTAGCGGCGATTTGGCCCGGCAAAAAATGGCCGCGACGTTCCGCGTCGCGCTTGAGGAAGTGGCCGACTATAGGCTTTACTATTCGCACGCTTTTCCCGGCAGACTGAATATTCGCTATGAGCTGGACCGCTGGCAAAGCACGGCCGCCAAGGCCCGCGCCGATTTGCTTGCAGCCGTGGAGGCCGGAGCGGATTATGAAGAAGCGGTGGAAGCGGCCTGCGGTTTCGCGGCATTTAGCGCATGGATGGAAGACCTTAAAATTCAGATCGATATTGTTTTGGCCGAGGTCGAATAGGCGCGATGGCGCATGGAATCTTATAGCGCAATCCCGGGCCGCTTTTTATCGCGGATACGAAAAAGCCGCCTTGCGGAATCCTAAAAACTCATTCAGGAACACTTCCGTTTTTCTTTCTTGCTTCATCGCCTAAAAATGGGTCGCAATCGCCAATACGGAGGGCTGCGTTTTGCTATCTTCACGACGGCATACAAAAATAAAGCTGTCCATGCGGGGCATGCTGCTTATCATGATGTGCGCTTTGGCGTTCCTCGTGGCGTTGACGTTCAGCGCCGCAGTCTTTGCCGCAGGGCTCTTGCCTTCGCTCGACGACGCGGCATTTCGCACGCTTTACAACCATGCGGCGGATAACGTATCTCGCCTTTCGGCGGAGCTTACCGTGATTTCCCGCGCTGCCCGCACATCCGCCGACGGTATCGGCGAAGTTATGTACGCATACCAACAGCGCTTGGGCATGCCGGTTCAGGATATGCAGGGCAATGTAGAAGCGATCGACGGCGCGCTTTCTGCATCGCTTCAGAGCATCATAGATTTTATGGATAACAACGCCGTCAATGGCGCATTTGTCATGCTCAATACATCATATACCGGCGATGGAAAGGCCGCGTCGCTGTATCTGCGCGATCCCACGCCCAGTATTCGCACCACCTCCGCCGACGATTACTCCATTTTCAGGGGCCATAAGCGCCTATTAGCGGGAATAAATCTACCCTTGGATAAGAGTTGGGCATACGAACAGGCCCTAGATGTCGATGCAAACTTTTTTACCAATCCTCAGGAAGCCGCGAAACAGAACCCTCGCGCCGACCGGCGCGATTGGGGATATTGGACCGAGCCCTTTCGACTTACCCAAGACGATTTTCAGGTCATTACCTTTACTACCCCTATCGTCGACGCGGCCGGCGAGACGCTCGGAGTCTTTGGAGTAGAGTTTTCCGTGCGCTATATGGAGCAGATCATGCCTAGGGATAACCTGCCCTTTGATAACGGGTTTTACATGCTCGGCGTGCTGGATAACCGCGCAATCGACACGCGCTTTCCGCTCTGCTCTTCGCCGGCCGGCTTGCGCTTTTTGATGGAACACCCTAATAGCGCGCCGTTTGTACCGGCCGCCGAGTCGCAACACTATGCGGTGTATGAAACTGCACAAGGAACCGGGTGCTTTTTGGCCTATGTTTCGCTTGGGCTGTATGGGCAAAACTCTCCTTTTATCGGCGAGCAATATCACCTGTTCGCCATTGCCCCCAAGGATGAGGTGCTAAAAAACTCGCGCGATATTCGGGGCGGCATAGCCATGTCGCTTTGTATTGCCGTGGCGCTCGCTTTGGTGGGCGCGCTGCTGCTGAGTCGCGCGTTTTCCTCGCGCATCGAGCATCTCGTCGCCGAACTGCGCGGAGCTAACCCACAGCGGACGCTGGAGCTTTCGCCGACGGGCATTCGGGAGATCGACGAGTTGACGGACGTGATTAAAAACATGAGCGGCGATATCATTCAGTATGCCGCGCGCATGACGACCATCGTCGATCTGGTCGGCATACCGCTGGGCGCGTTTGAGGTGGAGGAAGAAAAGCGGTATATCTATATGACCGATTCGCTGTTTCGCCTGCTTGAGATCGATAGGCAAGAAGCTTCGGGCAATATGTTGCCCGAAGGTGTGCTCAAGAACTTCATACCGGGCATCGAATTGCCGACTGAAGATAACGCCCATTGCGAGGTTGAGATCGTTCGCAATTCGCAAAAGACCGGCGAGGAGAAGTGGCTGCGCTTTCGCATGCTCAGGCAGGGCAAGCGGGTGTATGCGACCGTCATCGACATCACGGACGAAGTGCGCCAGAAGCGGTGGCTCGAGTTTGAGCGGGATTATGACCCGCTGACGAAGCTGCTGAACCGCAATGCCTACCCTTCCAAGATGAGCGCCCTGATCGAGCGTGAGCCGGAGCGCATGGGCGTGCTCATCTTCGGCGATTTGGATAACCTGAAATATATCAACGATACCTTTGGGCACGATATGGGCGACCGCTACATTTGCATGGCGGCGACGGCGCTTTCCATGTTTGAAGAACATGGGGGAGTTGTGGCGCGAATATCGGGCGACGAGTTTGCGGTATACATACATGGGCATGGGAGCCGCGAGACGCTTCGCTACCTGGTCGACAACACCATGCGAAAAGTGCGCGATGTGCAAATGGAACTGCCCGACGGCAACCGACAGAAGGTGCGCATTTCGATCGGCCTTTCCTACTACTCCATCGATGCTGAAAAAATCGAAACCCTGATACGCTATGCGGATTTCGCGATGTATGAGATCAAACACTCCGTCAAGGGGGGAACCCGCGAATTTAACCGCGATAGCTACGAAAAGAACAGCTTTATTTTGCATAAGCCCAGCCAGCTCGACCGGCTCATCGAGGGACGCCGGCTGCGCTTTGCATTCCAGCCCATCATCGACGCGCGCACCGGAGAGGTTTTTGCCTATGAGGCCCTGATGCGCCCGCAGATGCGCGAGTTCCACACCCCGATGGAGGTGCTCGCGCTCGCTAAAAGTCAATCGAAGCTCTATCAAATCGAGAAGCTAACGTTAAGCTGCGCATTTCAATGGCTGGTCGAGCATGAGCAGGAAATCGCCGGGCAAAAGCTGTTTATCAACATGATCGCCAATCAACAGCTTTCGGAAGAGGATTTTGACGAGATCTTCCAAAATCCTCCCGAAAAACGTGAAAACGTCGTTATGGAGATCACCGAGGGAGAGTACAGTGGCGATAGCCTCGTGGACAAGGTGGCGGCGATCCGCAAACACCGCTTTGGCCTTGCGGTTGACGACTTCGGCACAGGGTATAATAACGAGGTGCTGCTGCTCGAGGCGTCTCCGGATTATGTAAAAGTGGATATGTCCATCATCCATAACATCGATTCGGATCTTCAGCGGCAGCGCCTGATGCGGCAATTTGTCGACTATGCCCAAGCGAACGATATCCACCTCCTCGCGGAAGGCGTGGAGAACGCGCGCGAGCTGGAAACGGTGATCCGCCTGGGCGCGGATTATATTCAGGGCTTTTATGTGGGCAGGCCCGAGTTTGAGCTTGGGATGCACAATGCCCGGGCGTGCGAGGAAGCCGCCGAATATTTTGCGAGACGCAACCAGGAGTTTGCCGGGTGAGGCGACGGGCCTAGGGCCGAACTCCCGGCACTGGATGCGCCGCGGTATAAATGCATGCAGAAAGTGAAAGGAGAACGCCTATGCAGAAGCGTTTGTTGATCGTCGTGGATTATCAGGTAGATTTTGTCGCCGACGACGGCGTCTTGACCGCCGGGAAGCCCGCACAGGCGCTGGAAGGCTTTATCGACCGCCGGGCGGAAGAGTATCTGGCAAATGGCTGGAATGTGGCGTTTACGCAGGACACCCATTGCCGGGAAAGCTTCAGCCGGCATCCCGAAAGCGCAGCGTTTCCATTCCACTGTGAAAAGGGAAGGCCCGGATGGGAAATCTTCGGCGAACCCGCCCGTCATATCGGTAAGCCGCGCGTGGAAACGATCGAGAAATCCGCCTATTGCCCCGCGTTTTCGGTGGTGGAGCGATGGGTGGCTTCGTACGATATCATCGAGCTTGTCGGCGTCGCAACGGATATATGCGTATTGCATACGGCGGTAGGCCTGTATACCGCCAAGGTAGAGGGCCTAAGCGATGTAGGGCTCATCGTCAGGGAAGAGGGCTGCGCTTCGTTCAACCCGGCCGGGCACGCATTTGCCATCGAGCACATGCGCACCACGCTGGGCATGCAGATGTAGGGCGCGTCTCTGAACCATGATTTAGGCTGCCCAAAGACCCCTTACCGCCACGGTAAGGGGTCTTCTTTTTGTGCGGTCACGATATATCGACGTTTAAGATATAGATGGCCTTAAGGCGCAATAGTATGCCATGTGAATAGATCCTTGCGCTGCACAGGGAGGGATATTCGCTATGTTACGTCGTGCCGCGGATTTTTCGATACGAGCTCTACCGCCTGCACGATCGCCGTAATGACTTCCGCTTTTTCCTGCTCGCGGCTGAGGGTAAAACGGGTAAGCGCCGCGCCGCTTGTGCGAACTACATAGCGCGGAGGGAGGCGATTGAGCGCGAGTGCGATCATATCCATGCGGCATTTTTCACATTTACAGCAATCATACATGCTCAATACGCTGTCGATCGTTTCGGTTACGCATTCTACCATAATGTTGATGAGCAAATGCCACACCTCCGGCGCGGGAGCTATTGGAAACGGCCGCGTCCGCGTTTATGATAGCTTGTTTCCATAAAAAATGCAATATGTATAGATATCCTATACAACAGGGGAACAAAAGCGCTATAATATAAGGTAGATCAACGCGAAAGGCGGGCGGCTATCGTGGACAAGGCGATATATGCATGGGCGCTTAATCAATACGCGCAACTCGGCGTCGATGTTGAGGAGGCGCTTAGAAAGCTTGACGGCACGCCGCTGTCGATTCATTGCTGGCAGGGCGACGACGTGCGCGGTTTCGAGAAGGCCGACGTACAGCTCACCGGCGGCATACAGGCCACCGGCAACTATCCCGGCCGCGCCCGGACGATCGACGAACTTCAAAAAGATCTCTCCTTCGCCCTGTCGATGATTCCGGGCGAAAACAAGGTGAGCCTGCACGCGATTTATCTGGACAACGGCGGCACGTTTATCGACCGCGACGCGATCGAACCTAAGCACTTCGCCTCTTGGGCGGATTGGGCCGTTGCCGAGAAAATTGGGCTGGATTTTAACTCTTCGTTCTTTTCCCACGAAAAGAGCGAGGAGGGGACGCTTACGCATCCTAATGCCGCGGTGCGCGAGTTCTGGATCGAGCATGCCGTGCGCTGCCGCAAAATCGGCAAGTATCTGGCCGAGCGCACCGGAAAGCTGTGCGTGAACAATTTGTGGATCGCCGACGGCGCGAAGGAGATTCCGGTGGACACCCTGTCGCCCCGGCTGCGCCTGAAGGAAAGCCTCGACCGCGCCTTTGCCGAGAAGATCGACCCCGCGCTTCACAAGGATGCGGTCGAATCCAAGCTGTTCGGCATCGGCTCCGAGGCGTACGTGCCCGGCTCTCACGAGTTTTACATGGGCTATGCGATGCAAAACCCCGACGTGCTTTTGTGCCTGGATGCCGGACACTTCCACCCGACGGAGACGGTCTCCTACAAGCTGTCGGCGCTGCTTTGCTATCTTAAGGAAATGCTTTTGCATGTGAGCAGGCCCGTGCGCTGGGATAGCGACCACGTCGTGCTCTTTGACGAGGAGACGCAAAGGATCATGCGCGAAGTCGTCCGGGCGGATGCGCTCGATAGAGTCTACATCGCCACCGACTACTTCGATGCGTCCATCAACCGCATCGCCGCATGGTGCATCGGCGCGCGCAACACGAAAAAGGCGCTTTTACAGGCGCTGCTCGAGCCGACCCAGCGCTTGCGCGAAATGGCACAGGATGGAGACCTTACCGGCGTGCTGGTCCTTTCTCAGGAGGCGCTTACATTGCCGCTGGGCATCGTGTGGGATTACTACTGCCAATCGCGCGGCGTTCTTCGGGGCGATGGGCTGATGAACAGCATTCGGGATTATGAGCTAAGGGAGCTTTCCAAGCGGTAAAACCCGCGCCGCGAAGCGGCGCAAGCCCGTAGGGCGGAGGCGTGCTCCCGCTGAGACCTACGTGGCGGGGGCAGGCCTCCGCCCTACGGTTTTCTGTTGAGAATTTATACGACTAGGAGGGAAACTATGTCAAACCGCATCTATATCATGGATACGACGCTCAGGGACGGCGAGCAGACGCCGGGCGTCAACCTGAACCGAAACGAAAAGCTGGAAATCGCCAGGATGCTGGATCAGCTGGGCGTCGATATCATCGAGGCGGGCTTTGCCGCCTCCTCGCCCGGAGACTTTGCGGCGGTGGAAGCGGCCGCCAAGCACGTGCGCAACGCGTCCGTCGCCACGCTGTGCCGCTGCGTGAAGGGAGATATCGAAAAGGGCGCCAAAGCGCTCGCCGCGGCGAAGAACCCGCTGCTTCACGTGTTCATCGCCACATCTCCTTTGCACATGCAATATAAGCTGCGCATGGAGCCTGAAAAGGTGCTCGAGCGCGCGGTGGAATCCGTTCGGCTGGCCAAGAGCCTCGTTGGGCAGGTGGAATTTTCCTGCGAGGACGGCAGCCGCACCGAGCCGGAATTTCTGTATAAGGTGCTTACCGAGGTCATCCGCGCCGGGGCGGGCATCGTGAACATCCCCGATACGGTGGGCTACTCCGCTCCCCGCGAATACGCCGATATGGTCAGGGGCATCCTCGCCAACGTGCCGGGGATCGACGGCGTGCGCGTTTCGGTGCATTGCCACAACGATTTAGGGCAGGCGGTCGCCAACACGCTGGCGGCGCTGAGCGCCGGCGCGCGCCAGTTCGAGGGCACGATCAACGGCATCGGCGAGCGCGCGGGCAACGCGGCGATCGAGGAAATCGTGATGAACCTGAACACCCGCAAGGATTACTATCATATGGCCACCGGCGTGGATACCACGCAGCTTCACCGCGTGGCGAGCACCGTTTCGCTGCTCACGGGCGTGGACATACCGCCGATGAAGGCGGTCGTCGGCGCGAACGCATTCCGCCACGAATCCGGCATTCATCAGCACGGCGTGCTTGCCAACCCACAGACGTACGAGATCATGACCCCGGCCTCCATCGGCATCGTGGTCAACCCCATGGCGCTTGGCAAGCTGTCGGGCAGGCACGCGTTTGTGGAAAAGCTGAAGGAACTGGGCTATCGGGATATGAACGAGCAGGCGGTCGACGAGGCCTTCGCCAAGTTTAAAGAGCTGGCCGATGCCAAAAAGGAAGTAACCGACCGTGATATCGAGGCGCTGTTTGACCAGAAGCTTCTGTCGGTACCAAGCGCGTACGAGCTTGATTCGTTCGTCGTGCAGTCCGGCAACAAAATCCCTGCAACGGCCTCGGTGTTGTTGCGCTACGAGGGCAAGGAGCTTCAGCAGGCGGCCATCGGCACGGGCCCGGTGGACGCGGTGTTTGGCGCGATCGTCAAGGCTGTGGGGCGGGAGATCGAGCTTGAGTCCTATGGCCTGCGGGCGGTAACCGAGGGCACCGATGCGCTGGGCGAGGTGACGTGCCGTGTGCTGGTGGATGGCCGGAGCGCCACGGGCCGGGGGCTTTCGATGGACGTTATCGAGGCCAGCGCGCTGGCGTACGTTTCCGCGATCAACCGCGCGGTGTACGATTTGGCGCTGCACGCCGCCGAGGACCTACAAACGGAAGGGAACGGGAATGAGGGTTAAAATCTACGATGCGACGCTGCGCGAGGGCGCACAAAGCGCCGGGGCTTCGTTTTCTCTGGAAGACAAGCTGCGCGTCGCACGGCTGCTCGACGACATGGGCGTACACTATATCGAGGCGGGCAACCCCGGCTCCAACCCCAAAGATGCGGCGCTGTACCGGCGCATGAAGAGTGAAAGGCTAAAAAGCGCAAAGCTGGCGGCCTTTGGCCCCACCTGTCGCCTGGGCAAAGCCCCCGAAGAAGACGAGGGGATGGCCGCGCTTCTCGCCGCCGAAACGCCGGTGGTGACGATCTTTGGCAAGGCGTGGGATTTTCACGTGGAGAACGTCCTGCAGGGTACGCTCGAGGAAAACCTTAGCGTCATCTATGCATCCGTTAGGTTTTTCAAGGGTCGGGGCCGCGAGGTTTGCTTCGACGCGGAGCATTTCTTCGACGGAATGGCGCACAACGAGGCGTATGCCCTCAGGGCGCTTGAGGCCGCGCGGGATGCGGGTGCCGACTACCTGGCGCTGTGCGACACCAACGGCGGTCGTTTCCCGCACGAGATTTCCGAAATGACGAAAAAGGCCGTCGCCCGCTTCGGCGAAATCGTGGGCATCCACGCGCACAACGACACCGGCCTTGCCGAGGCGAATACCGTGGAGGCGGTGATGGCGGGCGCGAGCATGGCGCAGGTGACCGCCAACGGTATGGGCGAGCGCTGCGGCAACGCGGATCTTTTCGTGACGGTACCCAACCTTCAGCTTAAGCTCGGGCTTGCGTGTTTACCTGCGGATAAATTGCCGATGCTTCGGGATGCATCGCTCAGGGTAAGCGAGCTATGCAACGTAAAGCCCTATCTCGGCCGTCCGTACGTCGGCGCGAACGCGTTTACGCACAAGGCGGGCATGCACATCGACGCCGTGAAGAAGCGGCCCGAAAGTTTTGAGCACATCGCGCCCGAAGCCGTGGGCAACGAGCGCACGTTCGTGCTCAGCGAAATCGCCGGGCGCTCGGCTGTGCTGGCGAAAATCGAGAGGATGTACCCGGGCATCGACAAAACGTCGCCCAAGCTCGCTGAAATTCTCGAATCCATCAAGGAGCGCGAGTTCGACGGCTACCAGTACGAGGGCGCCGACGCGTCGTTCGAGCTGATCGTCAGGCGTATCCTGTCGCCGTATGAGCCGTTTTTCAAGCTGCACGATTTTAAGGTGATCGTCACCGAGCCGGCGATCGAGGAGCGCATCGCCACCGCCATGATCGAGATTGCCGTGGACGGCGAATCCGAGATCACCGCGGAGAACGGCAACGGGCCGGTAAACGCGCTTGACAAGGCGGCGCGCAAGGCGCTGGAGAGGTTCTACCCCAACCTTCGGCACGTGGTCCTCAGCGATTACAAGGTGCGCGTGCTCGATTCTAAAGATGCCACCGCATCCCGCGTGCGGGTGCTGATCGAATCGCAGGACGATACGGATCGCTGGACGACGGTGGGGGTGTCGGGCGACGTGATCGGCGCGAGCTGGGCGGCGCTGACGGATTCGCTGGAATATAAGCTGCTCAAGGACCGCCTTTTTAAGGGCGGCAGCGCCCACGAGGATTCATCACAGGTTTAGAGGAGGAAAAGCCAATGGGCATGACGATGACACAGAAGATTTTAGCGGCGCATGCGGGCCTTACGTCCGTTGCCGCGGGCGATTTGATCGAGTGCAGGCTGGATATGGCGCTGGGCAACGACATCACCGCGCCGATCGCCATTTCGGAATTCCGCCGTATCGGCGCGACGAAGGTGTTCGATCAAAACAAGATCGCGCTGGTACCGGATCACTTTATACCGAATAAGGACATTGCCTCCGCGACGCAGGCAAAGCAGATGCGACAGTTTGCGAAGGAAATGGGCATTGTCAACTACTTTGAAGTCGGCGCTATGGGCATAGAGCACGCGCTTTTGCCGGAAAAGGGGTTGGTCGTGCCCGGAGACTGCGTGCTGGGCGCCGACAGCCATACCTGCACCTACGGCGCGCTGGGCGCGTTTTCCACCGGCGGGGGCTCTACGGATTTGGCGTCGGCCATGGCCACGGGGAAGATCTGGTTTAAAGTTCCTTCCGCTATCCGCTTCCGGCTCTCCGGAAAGCTTGCGCCGAACGTGTCGGGCAAGGATGTAATCCTTCACATTATCGGCATGATCGGCGTGGACGGCGCACGCTATGCTTCAATGGAATTTTGCGGCGAGGGCGTGCAAAGCCTTACCATGACCGACCGCTTTACCATCGCCAACATGGCCATCGAGGCCGGGGCAAAGAACGGCATCTTTCCGGCGGACGAGGCCGCGCTTGCCTATGCGCAAGAACACGCGGGCCGCGAAGGCGTCGTATACGAGGCCGACGAAGACGCAGCGTACGAGCGCACGATCGACATCGACCTTGCGAAGGTGCCCATCACCGTGTCGTTCCCGCACTTGCCGGAGAACGCCAAGAGCATCGGCGAGGCGGAAAAATTGAACATCCTGATCGACCAAGTGGTGATCGGCTCGTGCACGAACGGCCGCATCGAGGATATGCGCATCGCGGCCTGCATTCTCAAGGGCCGCAAGGTGGCCCAGGGCATGCGCCTGATCGTGATCCCCGCCACGCAAAAGGTGTGGATGGACTGCGTGCACGAAGGCTTGATGGAGATCTTCGTCGAGGCCGGCGCAGCGGTTTCTACGCCCACCTGCGGCCCGTGCTTGGGCGGCTATATGGGCATTTTGGCCGACGGAGAGCGCGCCGTTGCGACAACGAACCGCAATTTTGTGGGGCGCATGGGGCACACGGGCAGCGAGGTGTACCTGGCTTCCCCCGCGGTCGCCGCGGCGACAGCCGTCAAGGGCGTACTGTGCGGCCCGGATTCGCTGTAAGGAAAAACGGAAAGGTGTGTTGCTTATGAAGGGCACTGTACATAAATACGGCGATCATGTCGATACGGATGTGATCATCCCCGCCCGCTATCTAAATTCCAGCGATCCCGCCGTGCTCGCCTCGCACTGCATGGAGGATATCGACGCGAATTTCCGCGCGCGCGTGATGCCCGGCGATATCGTCGTGGCGGGGCGCAACTTCGGCTGCGGCTCGTCTCGCGAACACGCGCCGCTCGCGCTGAAGGCCTCCGGCATTTCCTGCGTGATCGCCGACAGCTTCGCCAGAATTTTCTACCGCAACTCCATCAACATCGGCCTGCCGGTGCTCGAGTGTCCGGATGCTGCGCGGGATGCGAAGGCTGGCGACGTCATCTCGGTTGACCTAGCTGCCGGCGTTGTCGCGAACGAAACCAACGGTAAAACGTACCTCGTTGCGGCGTTTCCGCCATTCATGCAAAAAATCATCGCCGCGGGCGGGCTTGTGGGCTACACCCGCGCCGCGATGGAGGAGGCGTGAGCATGGCCGCATATAAAATCGCCGTATTGTCCGGAGACGGCATAGGGCCGGAGGTAACCTCTTGCGCACTGCGCGTGCTTGATGAGGCGGCAAAGCTCTTTGGTTTTTCGGTGGAAACGCAAGAGGCTCTGCTGGGCGGTTGTGCGATCGACGCGACCGGCGACCCGTTCCCCGAGGCGACACGAGAGCTGTGCCTAGCGGCCGACGCGGTGCTGCTAGGGGCCGTCGGCGGGCCCAAGTGGGATCGGGGTGGCCCGCGGCCGGAGCAGGGGCTGTTGGGCATCCGTTCGGGCCTTGGGCTGTACGCGAACCTGCGCCCGGCCAAGGTGTGGCGCGCTCTTAAGAGGGCCTCTCCGCTACGCGAAGAGATCCTGGGCGACGGGCTGGATCTTCTGATCGTCAGGGAGCTGACCGGGGGCCTGTACTTCGGCGACTGTGGGCGGGATGAAAAGGACGGCGTGCCCGGCGCGTACGATACCGAGCACTACAACCAAATCGAGGTGGCGAGGATCGCCCGCGTGGGCTTTGAGGCCGCGCTCTCCCGGGGCAAGAGGCTTTGCTCGGTGGACAAGGCCAATGTGCTCGAATCCTCGCGCTTTTGGCGCGAGCAGGTGCTTGCGGTCGCCAAGAACTATCCCGATGTGGAACTAAGCCACCTGTATGTGGACAACGCCGCGATGCAGCTGGTAAGGGATCCCAGGCAGTTCGACGTGATCGTAACGACAAATATGTTCGGCGACATCCTGTCCGACGAGGCATCCATGCTCACCGGCTCTATAGGCATGCTGCCCTCGGCTTCGCTAGGCGATGGGTCGCTCGGGCTGTACGAGCCCGTGCACGGCTCCGCGCCGGATATCGCGGGGCATGGCGTTGCCAATCCCCTGGCGGCGATCTTATCCGTGGCGATGATGCTTAGGCATTCGCTTGGGCAGCCCAAGGCCGCCGAAGCCATCGAGCGCGCCGTTGGCGCCGCGCTGGATAGCGGCATGCGCACCCGCGATTTGGGCGGCGCATGCGGCACGAAGCAGATGGCCGACGCGGTGCTCGGCGAACTGCGCATCTGAGCGGATGCACTGAAAACATACCAATACGAAAGGCGATTAACGATGGATGAACTGCGTCTAAAATACGGCAACAACCCCAATCAGGACAGCGCGAGGGCATACGTGGAAGATGGCGAGCTGCCGTTTAAGGTGCTCAACGGGCGGGCGGGGTATATCAACCTGCTCGACGCGCTCAACGGCTGGCAGCTGGTTACGGAACTTAGGGAGGCGACCGGCCTTCCGGCCGCCGCATCGTTCAAGCACGTAAGCCCCGCCGGAGCGGCGATCGGGCTACCGCTTAGCGATTCGCTGGCAAAGGCATGCCTTACCGGCTCAAAAGGGCTGTCGCCCCTGGCCTGCGCCTATGTAAGGGCGAGAGGGGCGGATAGGATGTCGTCGTTTGGAGATTTCGCGGCGCTGAGCGATACGGTGGACGTCTCCACCGCAAAGGCGCTCGCCAGGGAGGTATCCGACGGCGTAATCGCGCCGGACTACGAGCCCGAGGCGCTGGAGATCCTCAAAAAGAAGCGGGGAGGCACGTACTGCGTGCTCGCGATCGACAAAGGGTATATCCCCGCCGAGCTTGAGCGCAAAACCGTGTTCGGCGTTACGATGGAGCAGCGCAGAAACAATATCAAGATCGACGCCTCGCTGTTTGGCAACATCGCATCGGCCAATAAAGATCTTCCGGAGGCGGCCGCGCGGGATCTGGTCATTTCGCTCATTACGCTGAAGTACACCCAATCCAACTCTGTTTGCTACGCCTTCGACGGCCAGGCGATCGGCATCGGCGCGGGCCAGCAGTCCCGCATCCACTGCACGCGCCTGGCGGGCACGAAGGCCGATATTTGGCTCCTTCGGCAGCACCCGGCCATGCTCGAGCTGCAATTTGCGCCGGGGGCCAAGCGGCCGGAGCAGGACAACATCGTCGACCAGCTTTTGCAAGACGACGCTGAGGAGTTTTTCCGCGAAGAGAGGGCGTGGAAGGGCGTGCTGCTCGATAGGCCCCGCGTGTTGTCTCGAGAGGAAAAGCGGCAGTGGATCGCCCGGCAAAGCGGCGTTTCGCTGGGCTCCGACGCGTTTTTTCCGTTTGGGGACAACATCGAAAGGGCGCACCGAAGCGGGGTTAGGTATGTGGCGGAGGCGGGCGGTTCCATCCGGGACGACGACGTGATCGCCGCGTGCGACCGCTACGGCATGGTGCTCGCGATGATCGGCGTGAGGCTGTTTCACCACTAATCGGCAGGCAATCGAAAGCCCCCATAGCGCCGCGGCGCTATGGGGGCTTTCACACTAACTGGAATGAGCCTGCGGCCGTACATGCCACCATCCGGCTCTTTTTGGCGGAGCCCCGGCCCCGCGCCCCAGGAGAAGCCTCGTAATGCGGTGCTCTTCCGTTTTCTGCAATTTTCTTTTCCATTCTTGACTTTGTCATCAGCCTGAGCCCCCATAGTGCTTCGGCACTATGGGCTTTCATAAAAGAAGCCGGGCTTATTCCCCTTGCGAAACAGGTGCGGCAGGGCTCGGCAAAGCTTTTTCTTCATCTTTTTTTCCGGAAAAGATGCACCACAGGCCGCCCAGCAGCAGCGCGCCGATGAAGGAGCTATCTCTTGGCAGAGTATACTGCTGTAATGCATGTTTTAGTATGTTGCCCCATGATGTGGAGGGTTCATCCCTGCCCAAAGATGAATAAGTCATGATGAAATATACGGCCAGCCATACCGCCCCTATACACACGAGCACGAGCCCGCCCGCGCGCGACCTTTTCAGGAAGGGGATCAAAAGCGCGCCGGTGGCGAACGCGTAGACCGTGCCCAGCCACAGGTTTTTGTAGCGGTCGATGAACGCGATGGAGCGAAGGTTTTTGGCGGCAAGAGGCTGGAAGCAGGCCAGGCCCACCAGCGCAAACACGACGACGGCCGTCGGGATATCGAAGCGGAAGCGCGCCCGTTCGAAGATCAGCCCCCGTATCAGAAACAGCAAAGAGAGCATCAGAAGAAGATGGCCCAGCGGCGCGACTTCCATCCATATCCACTGCTGAATCGGCGTGGAAGCGTCCTGGATGGTCACGCCGTAGCACAGCATGGGCACGAGCAGCGCCGGGGTAGGCGCGTAGGAAAGCGGAGCGCGGGCGGGGCGCAGAACGCCCAGCAGGTAAAGCGCGCACGCGAACACAAAAAAGTAGAGCATATCAAGAAGGATCAGCGGCTTTCCCAGTGCGAGAAAGCCGAGGTGCAGCGCCGCGTACAGCGGCAAAAGAGCGAGGATCGCTGCAGCGCCGAGGACGACGCGAAGGCGGGCGTGCTTCATGAGGATTCCCTTCTTTCAA
Source organism: Eubacteriales bacterium (assembly GCA_031551255.1). Taxonomy (GTDB): domain Bacteria; phylum Bacillota; class Clostridia; order Christensenellales; family UBA1750; genus JAVBNW01. Next base: position 16,792 of record JAVBNW010000125.1, read on the forward strand.
CGGCAAGGTTGCGTACAAAGGGAGGAACCATAAGGCAGGCGCGGTTTCCTGCCTTATGGTATGCGGCAACAGGCGTCGCGCGCATGGAAATCTGCTCAGATGATGATCCATACAAAAGCGATCACGGTGCCGTGGGCCGACGAAGAAACCCGGGTTTCGGCATAGAATTCGGTATTGTCCTGTGAATCCGGGTACCATATATTGGAGCTTGGCGTCGAGTTCCTCCATACTCCACTGTGGTGGAGCGATCCACGCGGCGCTTGGCGGAGAAGCGGCGAATGCCGTGGTTGGATAAAGCGCGCATGTGAAAAGCAATGCGGCAGCTAGCAGTGCGGATGTTTTTTCATTTCGAAATCCTCTTAATGGATTTCCCCTAAGCGCAATACAATCGTCAGATTTTCCTTCAGCGGGTGGCGAGCGATGTCGACATTACGCCCTGCTAATTCAATGATACCCATATCCAACGGTATGGAAACTATAAATAAAGGCCGTAATCAATATACAAAACCGCCCGGCGGCGCCGCGGCGGTTTGCACGTAATATGCTCGCTATTTCCTTCGCAAAGAGGGCCCAAGTTTGTGCGCCTCTTCGGCGGCGAGCTGCATTTTTGTGACGGGGAAGGGGGCTTCTCCCTTGGCGTGCAGATAGTAGCAGCAGCTGTGCGTGGACAGCACAGCGCAGTCTCCCATATCGCGGTAGTCGTATTCCGTGTGCAGCGATGCCATGGAGGCGGAACGGAAGCTCTTCACCTCGCCGGTGGAGGAAATCTTAAGCGAGAAACCGTCCGCGTCGTGCCGCAAAACGCCTTCGCCCAGGTGCACAAAGCCCTTCTCGCTAAAAAGCGCGTCGATGAGAACATCGCTTTTTACGAAGTATCCGCCGCGCTCAATCTGTTTTGCCGCATCGGCCCGCTGAAATTCATACCAATCCGGGATGTGGGGAAATTCCGTCGCTCCTTCGCAAGCGCGCAGCCTGCCCAGCTCGTCCATCTCCCATATTTTCCGGCATGCGCCGCATATGAGCGTATGGCCGCGGCTCGTCATCGCGTATTCCACACCACAATGGGGGCACAGATACAACATCTTATGAAGGCCTTCCGCGCGCCTGGCATAGGAGATGGAAATTCCGTTCTCGCGTTGCCAGCGGTACTCGTCGTACGCGAAATGGCGGTTGACCAGCGCGGTAAGCTCTTGCGCGTCAAGTCCGTCGGTATCGGCGGGCCCCCATATCTTTTCCAGCGTCACTTCAAGCGGCGCTCTGCGCGCATGCTTTTCGTCCCATATCGGGCAGACGAGGTAGCTTCCGTTAAGCTTTTGCACCACCACCGGCAGCTGAAGATGCCGGATGAGCTTGCCCACCGAATTCGGCAGGGGGGTGTTTGTGCCCACGTTGCTGTGCCGCGCCTCGGGGAAGACCACCACGATGTCCCTGTTGATTGCCGCGGCGTGGCAGATGTTTTGTATCGTAGAAATATCCCCGACAAAGCGGCGGGTTGCTATGCAGCCAAGGGCGCCGTACAGGCGTATCCCGTAGTTGGCAAACCCCTCCACATCGGACACATAGCTGGCGCGGTGGGGAAACAACGCTAAAGGCGTCAAAAAATAGTCGGTAAATCCTTGGTGCATGGAGAGCACCAGATAAGGGGGCTTTAGGCCCCGCATACCGATTTTTCGGATCTTGGGCCTTCCGCCCAGCGTCGCAAAAAACGAGCTCGCCCACATGAGCGGCAAAAGCAGAAGGCTTGGCTTGCGCGGTTTTCGCCTCATGTCAAAGGGCGTGATGTCCGCTTTTTTATTCTTTCGCATGCGCCCTCTCCCGTAGTGCTGTTACGTAGCCTCTTGCGCGCGGAATTGCGCGTTGTATAGCTGCGCGTAATGGCCGTCCGTTTGAATCAGCTGCGCGTGCGAGCCCTGCTCCAGAATGCCGTCGTCGCCGATGACGACGATCTCGTCGGCGTTGCGGATGGTGGAGAGCCGGTGCGCGATCACCAGCGTAGTTCGGCCGACGGAGAGCTTGTCAAACGCCGCCTGGATGCGCAGCTCGGTCTGGGTATCCAGCGCGCTGGTGGCCTCGTCAAGGATGAGGATCGGCGGGTTTTTCAGGAAGATGCGCGCGATGGAAACCCTTTGCTTTTGCCCGCCGGACAGCGTGATGCCGCGCTCGCCGACCGCCGTGTCGTAGCCGTCGGGCATTTCCATGATGTCGGCGTGGATTTCGGCCTTGACGGCCGCCTCGACGATCTCGCGGTCGGTGGCATCCACGCGGCCGTAGCGGATGTTGTCGCGGATCGTGCCCGCGAACAGGAACACATCCTGCTGTACGATGCCGATGTTGCTGCGCAGGCTTTCCAGCGTGACGCCCTTGATCGGCTGGGCATCGATGAGTATTTCGCCATCGGTCGCCTCGTAAAAGCGGGGGATCAGTTGGCACAGAGTCGTCTTGCCTCCGCCCGAGGGGCCTACGAGCGCGAGGGTGGTTCCCGCACGCACGTTCAGATTTACATTTTTGAGCACCGCCACTTCGGCATTGTATGAAAAGCTGACGTCCTTAAGCTCGATGTCGCCGCGCACGTTGTTAAGCGGCTTCGCGTCCGGCGCGTCCTTGATGTCCGGCTCGGTGCTCATCAGCTCGGCAAAGCGCGTAAAGCCCGCCATGCCGGTGGTGTATTGCTCAACAAAGTTCGTAAGCCTGCGGATCGGCTGCAAAAAGGTAGCCACATACAGGTTGAAGGTAATCAGGTCCACGATATCCATACCGCCGCGCATGATTAAAAAGCCGCCCACCGCGATCACCATCAGCGACAGGATGGCCAGCATAAACTCCATGCCGCTGTGAAAGACGGCCATCGCCTTGTACTGCTCGCTCTTGGCTTCTTTGAAGCGCTCGTTGCCCTTGGAGAACTTTTTCATCTCAAAATCTTCGTTTGTGAACGCCTTGGCGACCCGCACGCCGGAAATGCTGGATTCGATTTCCGTATTGATGTTAGCAGTGCGCTCGCGCACCCGCAGCGCCGCGTCGCGCAGGCGCTTGCGCTGCCATATGATGAACGCCATGATCACCGGCAGCAGCAAAAAGATCGCCAGGGCCAGCAACCATTGGATGCGTATGAGCATGATGAACGCGCCCACCAAGGTGATCAGCGAAATGAACACGTCTTCAGGGCCATGGTGCGCAAGTTCTGTAACGTCGAAAAGATCGTTGAGCACACGGCTCATCAGCTGGCCGGTGCGCGTCTTATCGAAAAAGCCGAAGCTAAGCGTCTGCAGGTGCCCAAAAAGGCTCGCGCGCATGTCGGCCTCGATGCGCACCCCCATCATGTGGCCGTAATACGTAACGACATAGTACATCAGCATGCGCAGCACATACGCGCCCACCAGTGCCGCAATGATGCCGAAAAAGGCCCCGTATAGGTTGAAGGGCAAAAGATTTTCAAGCGCGTAGCGCGTCGCCATCGGAAACGCGAGATCGACCAGCGCGATGCCGCACGCGCAGGCCATATCCAGCGAAAACAGGCCGATATGCGGCCTGTAGTACGATATAAACCACGAAAGCAAGTTGTGTTTGAACTTGACAGGCGCATCCGAACGCTGCATAGCTGCACTCCCCCGGCACTCTTTTTGAACTAACTATAGTGGAATGGGGGAGGGGCGTCAAGCAAGCGGAGGTTATCGATCGAAGATAATTAGAGCAGACTAACAGGGAGGCTATATCGGCAAATAGGCGATCATGGCGCCTCCCGCGATCAAGCTTGCGAGGTTGGCCGCGAGCGCAAACAGCACCGCGCGCCTACGCCTGTGCTCCTTGATGAGTAGGGGCAGGGCGATCATCTCGGCGGTAAAAACGACGAACTCCGCGGCGATCAGCCCAAAGATCGCATAGCTCGGCGGCGCGGTGGAGCCGCTCAGCGCGATGTTGAGCAGGCCCTGCGTAACCAGATTTACAATCAGGAACATAAGCCAGCTGCGCTTCTTGCGGTAGCCGAACAGCCAAAATACGCCGCCCTCGATCAGCAGCGTGAGAAAAAGCCTCAGGGCGATGAGCGCGATATCCCGAACGGCGCTTCTCCCGGACGTGAGCGTTTGCCTATCGACGTTAAGGGTTGCATAATTGTTGTAGCGATCAAGCATGGCGTCTTCCACGGAATATTCCCGTACGTCGCCGCCGACGTTTACGCGCAGTGCGACGGGATGCGCGCCGTCCGTGCCGATCTGGTAAAACGCATCCGAGCGCTCCCACGCCTTCCACGTCGTGTTAGGAAGAACCTCGCGCCCATCGGACAGCACCGCTGTTACGACGGCATCCTTTGCCCCGTTGCCGCGGACGTATACCCTCAGGTTGGGCGGTTCGGCGGAATTGGCCAATGCATACGGCGCCCACAGAAACCACAAGGCAATAGCGGCGCATACAACCGCGATACAGCGCTTGCTCTGCGACAAGACACGCACCTCCCTTTGTTTTTTAGACGCGAGAAACTGCACGCCGGTTCCGCGTGCCGATAGACCGACACACGTAATTTTCTGAAAGGGGTATTCATAGCTACTTCCTCGGCGGGGGGCTCACGGGGATACGCGTGCCCCCCGTGCCGTTGCGTACCGCGAGGTTCGACGCTTTACTTCGCGCGCGCAGGTGTCTATAATAATATTGAAAAGTGACCGGCGCGGGCGTCGGCATCGGCAGGAGGGATTTTTGTGCGGGAAACCATGACCTCGCGCCAGCGCGTGCTCGCCGCCATCGAACATAGGCAGCCGGACCGCGTTCCTATCGACTTGGGCATGCACTTTTCCACCGGCATTTCGGCGTTTGGCTACTGGAACTTGCGCGAGTATCTCGGCCTTCCGGTCGATGTGGTCGGCGTGCCGGATATGGGCCAGTTTCTCGCCCGGGTTGAGGACGACGTGCTCGATCGCTTCCACTGCGATTGCGTGCTCTTATACCCGCGTTACGCCCAAACGGCTGTGTGGAACCCGCGCGGGCACTACCGGTTTGAGGTGCCCGAGCCGCTGCCCGAACTCCAGACCGACGGAAGTTATATAATCCGCCAGGGGGAAAACAAAAAGCGCATGCCCTCAGGAGGCTTTTTCTTCGACGGCGACGGCATCGACTACGGCGATCCTCAGTGGTTTGAGCGCACGTGCCGCGAGGCGGAGCGGCTCTATAAGGAGACGGATCGCTTCACCGCGCTGATGGATTTTCACGCGTTCTTTTCGGACAACCCGGATTTTCTGTGCGATATGCTACTGGAGCCTGAAAAGATCAAGGCGCGCAACGCGAAGATTCTCAAGGAGTCCATCGAGCGCGCGGGCAGGATCATCGACAGGATGGGCAAGTACATCCAGGCTGTCACCGTCAATTCCGACCTGGGCATGCAAAACGCGCCGTTTTGCGATCCGAAGCTGCACGCTCAGCTGTGCGCGCCATACTTAAAAGAACTGTGCGGTTTTATCCATCGCAACAGCGATTTTAAGATTTTCATGCATTCTTGCGGCGCGATCGAGCCGTTCTTAGAAATCCTGATCGATTGCGGCGTCGATGCGATCAATCCGGTGCAGGTGGCGGCCGCGGGCATGGACCCTAAGCATTTGAAAGAAAAATACGGCAGCCGTATCGCCTTTTGGGGCGGAGGCTGCGATACCCAGCGCGTGCTGCCCAGCGGAACCGCCGAGGATGTGCGCCGCAATGTGCGCGAGCTGATGGAAATTTTCAAGCCCGGCGGGGGATTCATCTTTAACCAGGTGCACAACATCATGGGGGATATCGCGCCGGAGAAGATCGTTGCGATGCTGGATACGGCGTACGAGAAGTCGTGGTATAACTAGGATTAGTGAAGTAAAAGGGGCTTTGGGATTGGATTATATACGCGTAACCATTTCCACGACCGGGCAGGGCACGGAGTTCGTGGCCGGCGCGCTGAGCGCCATAGGGCTGGATCAGCTCGAAATCGTCGAGGACGAGGCTGCCATTCAAGGGTACTTGGATGAGCTGTCTGCGCAGTGGGACTATGTCGACCCTTCCGAGCTGCTCATGGGCGCGGAGCCCTGCGTGCGCGTGTACATCCCCGTGGAAGACATGGCGGATCAGCACCTAAGGACGGTCGAGACGATCCGCGAGAGGATGCACTGGCTTAAAGGCCAGGATCTGGGCGTGGATTTGGGCGCGCTGCGCGTGATCGGCGACATGGTGCGAGAGCAGGACTGGGCCAACAACTGGAAGCAATACTATAAGCCGCTGCGCATCGGGGAGCACATCGTGGTGAAGCCTTCGTGGGAGGAGTTTTCGCCGCTGCCCGGCGATAGGGTGATCGAGCTCGACCCGGGCATGGCCTTTGGAACCGGCACGCACGAAACCACGGCGCTGTGCCTTGCGGCGATTGAAAAATATGTAAAGGCGGGCGACACGGCGCTTGATATCGGCTGCGGAAGCGGCATTTTATCCATTGCCGCCGCGCTGTGCGGGGCCGCGCATGTTGCGGCCATTGATATCGACCCTGTGGCCGTAAAGGTGGCGCGCGAAAACATCGGGCGCAACGGCGTTGAGGATAGAATCGAGTGCCGCGAGGCGGACCTGCTCGCCGGGCAAATGCGGGGCGCCAACGTGGTGATCGCCAACATCGTGGCGGATGTCATCCTGCGCCTCATGCCCGCCGCGTGGGAACACACCTTGCCGGGCGGGGTGTTCATCACCTCGGGCATCATCGATGAACGAGAACAGGATATCATGGATGCGGCTCTTCAGGCAGGCTTTTCGCATGCGGAGACGTTTTCGCGGGGATCCTGGCGGGCGATCGCCTTTGTGAGGCCGTAGCGATGCACCGCTTTTTTGTAGACCCCGCGCGCCCGGAGCGAATCGAAGGGGAGGAGCATGCACACTTGAGCCGCGTGCTGCGCCTTACAACGGGAGAAACGGTGGAACTTTTAAACGGCGAAGCGCTGTTTCTGGCGGAGCTTTGCGAAATCGGCAAGGAATACGCGATGGCGAGGATTGTCAAGGAATTGCCCACGCGCGAGGCGAACATGCGCGTGACGCTGTATGTGGGCATGCTCAAGGGCGAGAAGATGGATTGGGTGGTGCAAAAGCTTACGGAGCTCGGCGCGCATGCGCTCGTGCCGGTTTTGATGCGGCACTCCGTCGCGCAGGGCTTTCGTGGGGAGCGCGCGGCGCGCATCGCGAAAGAGGCGCAAAAGCAGTGCGGCAGGGCGCGGGGCATGACCGTGGCGGAGCCGATGGATTTTCGCGGCGCGGCGATCCGCCTTGCGGCGCACGCGCTGCCGCTTGCCGCCTACGAAGGCGGGGGAGACGCGTTTTCCATTCCCTTGGCGGCCAGAGATGTCGGCATCATGATCGGGCCGGAGGGCGGCTTTTCGCAGGAAGAGATTTTAACGCTTGCGGATGCGGGCGTTAGGCGCATATCGCTCGGCCCGCGCATCCTGCGCGCGGAAACCGCGGCCATCGCCGCCATTGCCGGCGCAATGGCCTGCGCGGGGGAATGGGTATGACGGTCGCATTTGCGACCTTCGGCTGCAAGGTCAACCAATACGATACGCAGGCGATGCTCGAGGCGTTTCTCGCCCGCGGCTGGCACGTGCGGGATTTTTCCGATATCTGCGATGCGTATGTGGTGAATACCTGTACCGTCACCGGAACAGGGGCGCAAAAATCCCTGCGAGCGGTCAGGCAAGCGGCGCGGCGCAACCCTGCCGCGGCGATCGTAGTTGCGGGCTGCCTTTCCCAGCAAGAGGGGGCGAACATGCTCGCCTTGCCGGGCGTGCGGCTCGTGCTGGGCACCGCGCAGCGCGCGCGCGCGCCGGAACTATTGGAGGATGCGCTGAGGCGGGCAACATTGCTCTTGGCGGTTGAGCAGCTTCACGAGCAGCCTTTTGAACAGAGCGCCGTCACTTCGCACGAGGCGCACACGCGTGCGGTGCTCAAAATTCAAGAGGGCTGCGAAAACCATTGCTCGTACTGCGTCATTCCCAGCGTGCGCGGGCCGGTGCGCTCGCGGGAGCTTTTATCCGTGCGGGAAGAAGCCGTCCGGCTGAGCTCAGCAGGCTATCTGGAAATCGTGCTTACAGGTATTCATTTGTGTTCTTATGGGCGCGACCTTCACCAGACCAACTTGACGGACGCTTTGCGCGCCGTCTGCGAGGCGCCCGGCGTGCGCAGAGTGCGTCTAGGTTCTCTGGAGCCGAGCTTTATCACGCCCAAGGTCGCCGAAGCGTTTGCCGAGCTTGCCGCGCTGTGCCCGCAGTTTCACCTTTCGCTGCAATCCGGCAGCGAGCGCGTGCTGCGCGGCATGCGCAGGCGCTATACGCCCGGGCGGTACGCACAGGCGGTGGAGGCGCTGCGCGAGGCCATGCCGGGCTGCGCCATCACTACGGATGTGATCACCGGCTTTCCCGGCGAAGACGAGGAGGCGTTCCGAGAGACGATGGCCTTTTCCCGCAGCATCGGCTTTTCGCGGATGCATGTGTTTCCATACTCCGAACGGGAAGGCACCGCGGCCGTGTCACTGCCCGGCGCCGTGCCGGTGCAGGCGCGGCGTGAGAGGGCCGCGCGGCTGATCGCCCTTGGCGAGGCGATGGAAAGAGAATACGCTTTTGCGCAGATCGGGCTTAACACAGAGGTATTGTTTGAAGAAGATGAAGAGGGTTTGACGCGCGAGTACGTGAGGGCGCGGGTTTCCGGAGGGAAGACGGGCGAAATTGCGCGCGTGAGGATTACCGATTTTGCCGATGGAATGTTACGGGGCGTCGCCGAGTGAGGCCGACAATTCGATTTCATGAGGAGGGCTGGCTATGGAGGACTGTATTTTTTGCAAGATTGTCGCCGGAGAGATTCCCTCGAAAAAAGTATATGAAGATGACGAATGCGTGGCCTTTTGGGATATCCAACCACAGGCGAAGGTGCATATTTTGGTCATACCCAAAAAGCATCTGACGTCTTTGGCGCAGGCGGATCAACAAGAGAGCGACCTGCTGGGGCATCTCGTCTTGGTGTGCGGACAGGTGGCAAGGGAGCAGGGGCTCGGCGAGGATGGATACCGCGTAACGACCAACATAGGGGATCATGGCCAGCAGAGCGTCAAACACCTTCACTTCCATGTTTTGGGTGGGGAGAAGCTTTCGGCAAAAATGGGCTGACAATCCATGCGACTTTCAGAAAAAACTTGAGGTTGACACGCCGCAGTTCATGACAGTATAATAGTTTTGTGTTCATGAGGCCCGTGGTGCGATATGGCCTGCCCCGTGAGCGCGATGGTTGGCTCGAGGGGAGGGAGTACGATGTCTGAAATTCGCGTTGGTGAGAATGAATCCCTTGAGAGCGCTCTTAAGCGTTTTAAGCGCAAGTGTGCACGCTCGGGCGTCATGGCCGAGGTTCGCAAGCGCGAGCATTACGAGAAGCCCAGCGTTAAGAAGAAGAAGAAAGCTGAGGCCGCTCGCAAGCGCAAGTATTAGAACAACTCATAAGAACCGCTCAAACGAGCGGTTCTTTGATTTTGCGAAACATTTTTTGCGAGAATCCATTCATTTTCTAGGCGATGCCCGAACCGCCGGAGGCAGGAAAGGAAGCCCCCGGCGGCCCGAAATCACCTTGTCAGCCGTTCGATCTCCTCGCGCTCGCGTTCCTTTCTGCTTTTATTGCCTTGCAGGGCGCGGAACATCAGATAATACTGCATCGAGCCCGATTGCTGAAACATATCCCACACGATCGCATCCACACCTTCCGCCGTCATCGCGAACCCTCCCGCACATAGAATGCCCGGAGAATGCGAAGGCCACACAGGCAAATGTTGAGCGGCGCGGATGCCGCTATGCATGAGGAGAATGCTTTTGAAAACGATTATTTTTGACATGTACGGCGTGATTCTCAAACAGAGCAAGGGAAACTTTCTTCCCTACCTCTATGAGCATTTCCCGGAATGCGAACACGCACGCCTGAAAAAGTTGATTTATGAGGACAATCTTTTCACCAAAGCTGGGCTTGGCGAAATCAGCTCCCACGATTTTCTATCGAGGCTTGGTTTTGCCGATCCGGAATTTCATATGCGCGCGTATATCGAAAACCATCTGACGATCGACAGAGATTTTTTTGCCTTTGCGCAAGAAAGGCAAGGCGTTTACCGCTATGCGCTGCTCTCGAACGATGTATCGGAATGGAGCCGATATATCATCGAGTTTTACGGCTTGACGCGGTGCCTGCCCACGAGAATTGTCAGCGGCGACGTCCGTTGCCGCAAGCCCGACCCGCGCATTTATGAAATTGCTTTGCGGCGGTTAGATGCGCCCGCGAGCGATTGCATCTTCATCGACAACAGCGTGGAAAATCTGCGTATGGCGGAAGAATTGGGCATCGATACCATACTTTTTAACCGGGATGGCAGGCGGTACGATGGGAAAACCGTCTATTCCTTCGGAGAACTTGCGCCTCTTTTTCCCTGTTAAAGCGAGCCTGGCGATGCGGGTTGCTTAAGTAAGAATGTGCCGGTCAATTCCCCAAATGAACACAACGAAGCGGCGTATCGCCGTGCATTTTTACCGGGCATAGGACTTCCCACAAGCCTCGAAGATGATGACGAGGGGATAGGTTGGGTCTGCCCTGGTTTTTGGGCTGGTCGACGATAACCCTTTGGGTTTCAGCAACAACAAAAAGCGACGCCCGCAGGCGTCGCAGGGGGCCGGGGGACAATGTCCCCCGGCTTTCGTCTCTCCCGTCACTCATACCCCAGCGTGTTCAGGTCGTCCTGCCGGTTGCGCCAATCCTCGCGCACCTTAATCCACAGCTGCAAATTCACCCTTTCGCCGAGCAGCCGCTCGATATCCGTGCGGGCGCGCTCGCCGATCGTGCGCAACATCGCGCCCTGTTTGCCGATCAAAATCCCCTTGTGGGAGGGTTTTTCGCAATAGATGTTTGCGTGCACGGTTACCATGCCGGTTCCCTGGCCGGAAATTTCCAGGATTTCGACGCCCACGCCGTGGGGGATCTCCTCCCTCAGGTTGCGCAGCGCCTTTTCGCGGATCATCTCGGCGATCATAAATCGCTCCGGCTGATCGGTGATCATGTCTCCCGGGAAATACTGTGGCCCCTCGGGCAGCCAATCCCTAATCATCTGCGCCAACCTGTCCAGATTTTTATGCTTGAGCGCCGAAATCGGGATAATTTCATCGTACGCCGCGTCGTGGAAGGTGTTCATCAGCTCCATCAGCTGTTCGCGCGTCACCGCATCCAGCTTGTTGACGACCAGCGCCTTGCGCATGGGCTGCGAGGCGTATTGCTCGATGATCTTGCGGTCGGTCTCTCGCACGTCGGAGGCGTCGACCAGCACCAGCAAAATGTCCGCGCCGTCAAGCGATTCCCGCACGGCCTTCACCATGCTCTCGCCCAGTTTGTTGCGCGGGGTGTGGAGCCCCGGCGTATCAAGAAACACCACCTGATAATCGTCGCCGGTGAGTATGCCCATGATGCGGTTTCGCGTGGTTTGCGAACGCGGCGATACGATGGCCACCTTTTCGCCCACCAGTGCGTTCATCAACGTAGATTTGCCTACGTTGGGGCGGCCGATGATCGCCGCGAAGCCGGAGTGAAATATCTTTTCGCTTTGCATACGGTCTCCTTCGTTTTCTTTAATCCCGCCTAAGGGAAAAGGCCTTGGGTAGCAGCTCGGGCAAAGGACGCATGTGAATTTTGCCCTCGCGGCGCTGCGCGTAAACCACGATTTCCGGCGCGAATTCGTTGAGCACCTGCCTGCATGCGCCGCAGGGCCAAGGGGCCTCATCGCCGTCGGCAGCAACGTAGATCGCCACAAAATTGCAGATGCCTTCGCTGATGGCCTTAAACACGGCGGCGCGCTCGGCGCACACCGTCAGGCCGTAACTGGCGTTTTCGATGTTGCCCGCGGCGAAGATCCTGCCGTCGTCGGCGAGCAGCGCCGCGCCGACTCTATAGCCCGAATAGGGCGCATAGGCCATATTCATTGCGCCGAAAGCGGCTTCGGCCAGCGCACGCGTATCGATCATCATGTTTTCGCCCCCTTTCATGAACAATATCGGTGAATCCAAGCGCCTTGCATACCTGTGGGCAAGGCGCCGGGCATGCTCTTCAATCGTCTCGGGAAAGGGATAGTTCGCTAAGGATCTTTTCTTCCATCCCTCTCATGACTTCGGAATCGGCATCCTGCGCATGGTCGTACCCCAGCAGGTGCAGCATGCCGTGCACGAGCAGATAGCCGAATTCCCTGAGAAACGAATGGCCATATTCCTCAGCCTGCTCATGCGCCCTTTCTACCGAAATAACTACGTCTCCGAGCACCAGCTCGTCCGTCGCGGGGTCGATATCCCCCAGCATGGCGTCTTTGGGCGTAGAGCGCAGGTCATAGTCCGTCATGGGGAAGGACAGCACATCCGTCGGCTCATCGATATCGCGAAACTCCCGGTTGATCGAGCGAATCTCCTCGTCGTCCACCAGCGAAAGCCCGACGTTGATCTGCAAGGTAATCCTATCCGTTTCCAGCGTCGCGCGGATCACGTCGTGGGCGAGTTTCAGAAGGATTTCGCCATCCCCCGTATCGGTCCTGCGGTCGTCAAAATCGATCGTCATAGTGCCTTCTCTTCCTTCTTTGGTTTGTCAAGCTCCGGGTATTCCACCCGCGTATGGTAGATGCCGCCCAGCACGCGCAAAAACGCATGCTCCATGAGGCTAAAATCCTTGAGTGTTAAGGGGACGTCGGCGAGCTGCCCATCCTGCATGCGCTCGGCAATCAGCTTGCGGATCATCGACTGAATGCTCTCCGAGGAGTGATCCTTCAGCGAACGCACCGCCGCTTCCACGCTGTCGGCCAGAAAGATGATCGCGGCCTCTTTGGTTTGCGGCGTGGGGCCGTCGTAGCGGTAGTCTTCATCTAAAACCTCTTCGCCCGTCTCCTCGGCCAGCTTTTTCGCGCGGAACAAAAAGTATGCCATGGTGGTCGTGCCGTGGTGCTGCTCGATGATGTCCACGATCGCCTTGGGCAGCTTTTCGCGCTCGGCCATCACCCGGCCGTCGCGCACGTGCTCGGCCAGGATCGCCGCGGAGACTTGCGGAGCCATCGCGTCGTGCGGGTTTACATCGTCCAGCTGGTTTTCCTTAAAATATTGCGGCCGCTTCGCCTTGCCGATGTCGTGGTAATACGCGCCGACTCTACAAAGCAGGTCGTTCGCGCCCACCGCGTCCGCGGCGGCCTCCGCCAGATTTGCTACGAGCAGCGCGTGGTGATACGTGCCCGGCGCTTCGAGCTGTAGCATGCGCAAAAGCGGCTGGTTGGGGTTGGAAAGCTCGAGCAGCTTTTGCTGCGTCATAATCGAAAACACGGATTCGAGCAGCGGCAAAACGCCCACCGTAAGCACGGAGGACAAAAGCGAGCCGATAGCCGCGAACCCCGCGTTTTTGAGCGTTACGTTGATGTTTAGGTTCGTCATAAGCCCTATGCCGATCATCGCCGCTCCGGTTGCAAGGCCCGTCCATACGCCGGCGAGAAGAAGGGTGGTGCGCCGCTGCACGCGAGCCAGGGAGATGGCCGCGACGACGCCGCCGATTTGGGTGGCGATGAGCAACTCCACCATCGGAGAGGATAGGATGCCGTTTGCGCCCGACGCGAGCACGCCGGTTACCACGCCAAGCAAAAGGTTGAGCGAAACCGCGATGGAGGGGGAGGTTAAAACCGCAAGCACCATCAAAGCGAGGTGCATGGGCATCAGGTACGCGTCGATCTGGCGCACGGCGAGGGACGCGACGAGCTGAATGAGCACCGCGGCTGCGATGAGCAGCGCCCGCTTGGGACGAGTTATGGCGGCTTTATCGACGTCCCATAAATTCATTGCGGTGACGAGTGAAAGCAAAAGCGTAAGAATGCCCATGCCAAGGTACAGCGTAAGATCAGGGCGCTCCGATTCCTTCAAAAGCCCGAGCGCCTCGAGCATCATAAGCTGATTTTCGCGCACGGGTTCGCCTTCGATGGCGATGTTTTGGCCTTTTTGATAGGTTACCGGCTCAACGGCTTCCGCCGCTTCTTCGCGCGCCTGCTCGGTGCGCGTCTCGTCGATGAACTCGTTGGGGCGCATGAGATCGGTGAAGATGACGATCGCGAACGGCCTAAGCTCGTTGGGAATGCCATAAAACTCGTAATAGATGCGGTTGCGCAATTGCAACACCGCATCTGCGAAGCCTTCTTCGCGCAGACCGTCTTCCAGAACGGTCGCGACCATTTGCTGTACGTTATCCCGGACGGCGACGAAGTCGACCTCGCTCGCCTCGAGCATCGCGCGCAGATCGCGGTCGTTGAGGTACACCGGCTTGGCCAGATCGTCCTCGCTCTGGCCCGTTTCGCTAAAGAGCGGTGTGAGAGTATTGCGCAGTTTCGTAATCAGCGAAGCATCCGGATGGATCTCCTCGGGTGTAATTTCCGGATTGGCGACGACTTGATTGTGCGTCATGCGTTCGCGATATTCCGCAAAGCTTACGCGGGCTTCTTCGACTGCGGTAAATACATCCTTAATGCTCTGCTCGATGTTAGCGGTGATGTCGTGGTCTTTGTAGCGTATGGGGGCTGTTTTGCTGCGGGCTTCCTCGCGGCGCTGCTCCGTGGCAAGCTCGTCCACGACATCTTTTGTTGCGGTGATCGTCTGGGGCGATACCTCGCCGATCTTGATGTCGTACTTTGCCGGTTGGGCGAGGGAGACCATCGCGAAATACACCACCGCCGCGCCCAGCGCGAAGATGCCCAACGCCAACCATGCGTTGCGCCGGGAAGGGCGACGGCGTTCGCTGCTCCTCATGCGCTAATCCTCCCTGCGGACAAAGGTGTGGCGGCGCTTTTCGTAGCGATCGTAAGCCTTGACGATTTGCTGTACAAGCTCGTGGCGCACGATATCCCGGGCGGTAAGCTGTATGATGCCGATGTCTTCCACGCCGCCGAGCACATCCACGGCCTCGATCAATCCCGAACGCTTGCCCTGCGGAAGATCCACCTGCGTGGTATCGCCGGTGATCACGACGCGCGAGCCAAACCCAAAGCGCGTTAAAAACATCTTCATTTGCTCGGAGGTGGTGTTCTGCGCCTCGTCCAGGATGATGAACGAATCGTTCAGGGTGCGCCCGCGCATGTAGGCGAGAGGAGCCACCTCCACCGCGCCGCGCTCGAGCATCTTTTGATAAGCCTCCACGCCCATCAAATCGTACAGCGCGTCGTACAACGGGCGCAGGTACGGATCGACTTTGTTTTGAAGATCCCCGGGCAGGAAGCCCAGTTTTTCGCCCGCTTCCACCGCCGGGCGCGTCAGCACGATGCGCTCGATTTCCTTGTTTTTAAACGCGGCAACCGCCATGGCCATGGCCAGGTATGTTTTGCCCGTGCCGGCCGGGCCGGTGGAAAACACCACCGTGTTTTCCTTCATGGCCTTAACGTAGGCCTTCTGGCCAAGCGTCTTGCAGCGGATCTGCTTGCCCCTGTGGGTGACGGCCACGACATCCTGCATGATCGAATCGATCATTTCGGCGTTGCCTTCCTTGGCAAGCTCTACAGCATACCGTATCCGCGAACGGTCGATGGGCTCTCCACGCGCGATGAGTCTCAGAAGCCTGTCCATCACCGCGCAGGCCAGATTTACATTCTCTTCCTCGCCCGATACCACGATGCTCGTCTCGCGCGCGGCGATGTCCGCGCCGGTTTGCTCCATTAAAATGCGTATATTCTCGTCAAACCCGCCGAACAGCAGGCGCATCTGCTCGATGTTATCCACCGCGACGTTTCGCTGCGTGGTCGTTTGCGTCAATCAATTTCCCCCTAGCGGCGGCGTTCCACGCCGACCTTATCCAAATACTGTAAACCCACTTCGGCATATAAGGTAGTATCTTTCATCTTACTAAATTCTACCCGTTTGTCAACAATTGTTGTATCCTTGCTTACCTTTGCCAAGGCGGAAAGGATGGCGGACTGTTCCGCCTCGCGCTGAACCTCGCCCTCATCCCTGTCAAGATAGCTTACCTGCATTTCGTGCAGCGTTTCGGTAATGAGCGAGGCAGGGAGGAAAAGTCCGGGCAAAATGCGCGTTTCGCGAGATGCGACTGCATATTCGGCAAACGGCGCTTGCGCGCGCACGGGCAGCTCGTAGCCTAAAAGCGTTAAGGTGCTTTGGTTTTCATAGCGCCCCGTCGGCCGGCTGACCCGCCGCTTAAGCGGGGCTTCACCCTCGCCGCGCGCCCAACGCCGAAGCGTTACCTCGCCCAGCGCGTGCACTTGGATTACCCCGCCGGGGCCGACGGCCACGCCTTCAATTAGCACGTCGCCGGGCTTCACCTGCTGGCCGGGCACGACGGCCGCCGTGCCTTCCAGCACCATGACACGCTCTACGGTTCCCGCCACATCGGCCACGATGTCCACCGGCGTGTTTATGTCGATCATCTCGGGCGCCAAAGGCGCGGGCGCGATTTCGACTTCCAGAATCAGGCCGCGCATCCGCGCGCCCGCGAACATCAGCCCGCCGATATGCTCGTTCAGCTGCGCGGAAATCAGCTTTGCGTCGATTTCGCCCCTGAGCATGCCCGGGCGTACAGCGAGATTTTCCAAGACCTCCTGTGCGATCGTGCGCTGCTCGATGTCGATATCCCCGATGATGCGTACGTCCCACACAAACTGCATAACGCCCATCAGCGCGATCAGGCATGCCACGGCTCCGGTGGCAAACGCGAAACGCGCGCGCAGGCGCGAGCGCAGCCGCGGAATTCCGCGGCGCGACAGGATACGGATACGGCATCCTGCATTGCGAAACGCGCGGCGCATCGTAAAAAAATCAGGATAGGAGGTTTCAAACGTGGCGGAGCGCGCGCTTTCGCGGCGCACATTGTATAGCGTTGCGCCAGAGGAGATGGTGGCGTTGATCAAGTGCTCCACCCGAGGCCCCGTCGCCTGCACGCGCACGCGTCCTTGCCATAGCCGGGCGGCGCTCATCGCTCGGTCTCCGAATCCATCATAAATGTAATGCTGTCGATCCGCCCGCAGACTTCCACCACGCCGGTGCAGATCGCCCGCAGCATTAGTTCGAACCCCTCTACCTGCACATTGCCGCCGATGACCTGCACGCGCAGGCAGTCCGGCGTATAGCGCCTAACTGCCTTCACTCCGGCAATCGACGCCAGCCGGTTGCCCTGCGCCGCCACACGCAGCTCGCCCGCGAGCGCCTCGCCGGAAAGACCGAGCGCTTCGAGCGCCCGCCACTTGACCTTTTGCATGCAAACACCTCGCCTATGCTTATGCACGGGCGAAGCGGCATATGGTAACGCGGCCGTCGGAGGCCGTATAAAACTGTATGCAAAACGGCACACGCAGGCTAACCCTGCATGTGCCGCGAAAAGTTGCTTACCGATTTTTGCCCGGGGCGCAAGGGACGCACGCCGATCCTAACCCTATCAGATCGCTAAGCCTTTCCCGCCCGGACGATCCCACCGTCGTACGCCGCGGCGACCGGCGCGCCCGGCTCCAACACGAGAAAGCGTTCTTCATCCCAACGGCCGCCGATCAGATCGCGCAAAAGCGAGGGATCTCCCAGGACGCGTTCAAATGTCCAGTTCAAAAACTCGGCTTGGGCGTGAGTGTGCTCCGCGCCCTTTTCATCCTCGTGCGGCCAGGAGATGTATACGGCCTTATGGTAGTTGCGCATCCAGCTCTGTTCCATTTCCAGTAGATATTGTGCGTTGTCCTGTCCATATTTTTCGCAATACTCGGCGTAGAGCGTCTCATAGCGCTCGCGTCCGGGCATATCCGCGCTCTCCAGCCAGCCTTGCGAGTACCAGTAGATTCCTCCGGAGTCGGCTTCGAACAGCTTTGCGTATGTGCTTTTACTGCCCAGCAGTAGGGTAATGCAATCGTGCGCGCGGGCGATCACCAATCTCGTCTTGGATGCTCTTAAGCCGGCCGTGCCGTTGGAGCATAGCCCGTATGCCAGAACAATCGCATCGTAAGGGGTTTCCTCGGCCTCAATGCGGTCGATCGTATGCTGAAGCCATGCGCGCATGTTATCGGGTTCCGCGTGCAGTTCCTGACGCATCCACAGAATATCCACGACATTTTCGCTCTCTGCCGCCAGCGCATAGAGTTGCCTTAGCATCACCTTGCACGCGATGACCTTGATCTTCATACAAACGCCTCCATAAAGCCGAGCTGCCCAATAGCTCGAACATGATTGCGATGCAGGTGTTTGAAAGCGTTCTTTGCACTCATAGAGGAAATTCGCACCGCACGACGCGCCCGGCCCATTGTACATCCTTTTCCGGCACGACCTTGCTCTGCGGCTCCGCGTCGAACCACTGCAACAGCACGCGCCCGCCATCCTGCCGGGTGACGCGGCGTACTTTGCGCGCACCCAGTTCCACCAGCACCATCGTCGCGCCGTCCGTTGCCTGCGAAGCGGGCACCGTCAAAAGAAGGTCGCCGGGCCTGAGCCTGTAGCCGCGCATCGACGAATCCGGGCAGGATAAATAGAAGACCTTTTCCGGCGGAGCGCCTTCGATTTTTCCGTTTTCTGTGGGGAGCAGGCGGTGGGCGATTTCCTTGCCCGCGCCATCGAGTACAGGTACGCGCCGCACAACTCCGCCCATCGCTTCGAAAAACGAAGAGAGCGCCACCGGCTCGCTACTCGCCGCCGCGACGGCTTCGGGTACGGATTCCGGCGCGCGCCTTGCCGGTGCGGGTCGGGAAGGCTCTCCGGTGGAGGAGGCCTCAAAGTCGGACACGAGCTCGTCGGTTTTGCCCATTGATTTTAGGATGCGGCGCGCCGCGTCGTCGTTGATAATGCGGCCTCCGGCTTCTACTTCCAGCAGATACTTTTCGGTGACGCCGCACAGCTTGGCAACCTGCTTTGCCCCCAGCCCCCGACTGACGCGCTCGTTGTGAATCATATCCCCTAAACGGCTCATGTGAAACCCCGCCTTGCGTATATTGTGAATGCGCCCTGCCCCCAGGGCGCGTCCGGCTTTTATTATAGCGGACGCGGGGCATAAGCACAATGTCGTCGTCGCGCGCTTCATATCCCTCGCTTTCGCGTTTCGACGCAAAAGCTCGCTCATTCCGCCGCTCCTCCTCTTCCCACAAGACGCTGAGGCGTCTTGTGGGAGAAAGAAGAACGGAGATCGTGCGCTCCGACTTCTTGCTCCGTCGCTCCTCCTTATCTATAAGACCACTGAGGAGGTTTTATGGATGAGGAACGGCGAAGAAGGCACGGAGCTTACGTCTTCCGTTCTTCTCAATCCCAAAGAAACCTCAGTTTCTTTGGGAAGAGGAGGGGACCACGGAGCGTAAAACTCCCGTCATGCCGCAGCATGGCGGGAGTTGGAGCGCAGTGCAGCCCCGACTAGTAGCCTGCCCCCTCCATCGCGGATTCCGCTTTTTCGGTATAGCGCCTGAGCAACCCCTTGCGCGGGGGGCGCGGAATGAGGGGCTGAGAGGCCTTTCGCTCCGCTAGAGTTTTTTCCACTTCCCCGGGCGCGCATTCACTGCCCGCGATGCCAACGATGTTAAGCGTGCGCGCGGGCACATCGTAGCGGATGATATCCCCGGTGTGGACGTACGCAAGCGGGCCTCCGACAGCCGCTTCCGGGCATACGTGCCCGATGGCCGCGCCGCGCGTCGCGCCGGAGAAGCGGCCGTCGGTGACGAGGGACACCGTGCCGTTCAGATCCGGCGCGCATACGAGCGCCTCGGTCGTCATCAGCATTTCCGGCATCCCGCTGCCGCGCGGGCCTTCGTAGCGGATTACCATGATGTCGCCGGGCGCGATGTTTCCAAGCACCACCGCTTGGTAAGCATCCTCCTCGCTGTCAAATACTTTGGCGGGGCCTTGGTGAACGCGCATATCCTCGCGGCAGGCCGAGTATTTGATTACGGCGCCTTCCGGGGCCAGGTTGCCCTTGAGCACCGCTACCGAGCCTTTTTCCGAGGCCTTCTCGAGCGGAAAGATCACGTCTTCGCGCCTTAGGCGGTAATTGTTTAAGTACCCAAGGTTTCGCTCGAAGAAGCCGTCCCGCTCTAAATCCTCGAGATTTTCGCCGAGCGTCTTGCCGGTGACGGTCATGACATCTAAATGTAAAAACTCGCGTATGGTCTTTTGCACCATCGGTATGCCGCCCGCGAACCAAAACGCCTCCGTAAGGTGCTCGCCGCCCGGGCTGATGTTGCCGATGTGGGGGATCTGATGGTTGATGCGGTCAAATAGCTCGGGCTCGATGGTAATGCCCAGCTCTTTGGCAATGGAAGGGAGGTGCAGCATCGCGTTCGTGCTGCCCCCGATGGCGCTGTGCACCATGATCGCGTTTTCGAATGCCTCCCGCGTCAGGACTTTTTGCGGGGTTATGCCCGTGGCGGCGAGCGTAAGAACCCGCCGCCCGGCCTCCCGCGCGGCGGCTAAGATATCCCGCATGGTGGCGGGTATCAGCGCGCTGCCGGGCAGAGAAAGCCCCAGCGCCTCGCTCATGCATTGCATGGTGCTCGCCGTGCCTAAAAACGCGCACGCGCCTTGGGAAGGGCAGCCGGTTAGCTTATAGTTGCGCTCCCGCGCGCCATGGCTATGCGCGCCGTCCCTGCGAATGGTGAGCGCCAGGCCGCCCGCGGCGAGGGAATGCGCCATGTTCGGCCCCACCCGCATGCTGCCGCCCGGTATGTGAATGGCCGGAACGTTCATGCGCGCCATCGCCTTTAGATGCGCCGGAATGGATTTATCGCAGGATGAGATCAGCAGCATGCCGTCCCAGGGCACGAAGCTCGCATGGGCTTCGACCAGATCGCAGATCGCCTCGCGCGATGCCAGCACGTAATTCATGCCGTCGTGCCCCATCGCGCAGCCGTCGCATACGTCGGTGGCGTGAAAGTGAGCGGGCGCCCCTGCGCACTCCAGCACGCCGTATTTGGCCTGTTCCGCAAGTTGATTCAGGTGTACGCTGCCGGGATGGCTGTCTCCGAACACGTCCTCGATCATGATCTGCGGCTTTGCCGTAGCGCCCTCATCCCAGCCCGAACCCAGCTGTAAAGCGTCGAATTGCGCCCAGTTTGCGCGCTCGGGCGCGCTCTTTTGTGTGCTCATGCTCCCGCCTCTTCCTTTCCTATTGGTAGCAAGATAGTGTGGTTGCATCTACACTATCACGCGGCGGGCGTGGAAGCAAGCCGCGCACTTCGACTTCCGCCCAAAGCGGCGCGTTTCGACATAAAGGCGTAGGTTTGTATCATTTCTGGATAGATCCGTCTATGGCCGCCCCTGTAATCTTTCGGTACACTACATACTGCACATGGAAATCTATAGGGTCGGGGAGATGGAGATATGGCGATTGTGGCCGCGACAAGGCCTAAGAAGAGCCGGCTACAGCGGCTTGGGTTCGACATATGGCAAAACCGGTTTATGTATTTGCTGCTTTTACCGGGTATGGCGTATTTTTTTGTGTTTTGCTATGGACCCATGTACGGCATACAGCTGGCATGGAAGGAGTTTATGGCTAACGCCGGCATCGCGGGCAGCGAATGGGTAGGCTGGGCCAACTTTCAATACATCTTTTCCGAAGCGGAGTTCTGGTACGCGCTTCGCAATACGCTCATCATCGCCACGATGCAGATTCTCATCGTGTTTCCGTTTCCCATCATCCTGGCGATCCTCTTTAACGAGGTCCGCCTGCCCAAGACAAAGCGCGTGATGCAAGTCATCTCGACGTTTCCGCACTTTTTGAGCTGGGTTATCCTCTCTTCGATCGTTTTTAATCTGCTTGGTACCTCGGGCACCGTCAACAACATGATCTACGCGCTCGGCGGCGAAAAGATTAACTTTTTGATGAACAAATTAACCTTCCGTTGGCTGCTGATCTTTTCTTTGCTGTGGAAGGAATCGGGCTGGAACACCATTTTGTACATGGCTACGATTACTTCCATCGATCAGGCGCTGTACGAAGCGGCGACGATCGACGGCGCGAACCGCTGGCACAAGATCCGCTACATCACCTGGCCGGGCATGCAAACCATCGTTACCGCAACCTTCATCCTGCGCATCGGCATGATCATGAACGCCGGCTATATGCAGGTGCTCACGCTGTACAACCCGGCCGTATACGAAGTCGGCGACATTCTCGATACGTACATTTACCGCATTACGTTCCAGAAACAACCTAAATACGGCGTGTCGACCGCGGTAGGCATGTTCAAAGGCGTCGTTAACGCGGCGCTCATGCTCACGGCAGAGGGCGTATCCCGCAAATTCACCGGCGAAGGCCTGTTTTAAAGCCTGGAAAGCAAAAAGAGATCCGGATGATCCGGACAATGGCTTAAGATTCCGGGAGGAGGAGCGAGGATATGTCCACATCGAACCTTAACACGGAAACAGTGCGCAGAAAAAGCCAACTTAGCAAGCTCAACGGCGTGGATGTTTTGATTATAAGTTTTCTTTCGCTGTTTACGCTGATGATCCTGTATCCGTTTTACAATACCATCCTGATTTCCATCACGCCCCAGGTGACGTATATCCGCGAGCCGTTCATGTTGTTTCCCAAGGAAATCACCTGGGATTCGTACCAATATGTGTTCGAAAACAAGGCCATTTGGAACAGCATGTGGGTCACCATCAGGGTTACCTTCTTCGGCACGCTCTACAACATCTTTTTAACCGTTACGCTCGCGTACGCGCTCAACCATACATACCCCGGCAAAAAGCTGTTTCTTGGGCTGATCATGTTTACGATGTACTTCAGCGGCGGCCTGATTCCGCTGTATATCATGATCAACGACATTGGCCTGATGAACTCCATCGCCTCGATGATTTTGCCCATCGGCGTGAACATTTCCTACCTGATGGTCATGCGCAAGTACTTTAAAAGCATACCGGAAGAGCTCGAGGAATCCGCCAAGATCGACGGCGCGAACGACATCGTGATCATGTTTAGAATCGTATTGCCCTTAGCGCTTCCGATGATTGTAACGTTTCTCATCTACTACGGCGTCGAGCGGTGGAACGAGTGGTATAATGGCATGCTCTACATCAAAAGTGCCGCTAAAATGCCGCTTCAGCTGGTGCTTCGCAACATCGTGGCCAACGCCAACACGATTCAGGCCTCCGAATCCATGCAGGAGGCGGGCGTCAAGCCCTTCGCGGACGGCATCAAGATGGCGGCGGTCATCGTTACGATGCTACCCGTGATGATCCTCTACCCGTTTATGCAAAAGTACTTCGTATCGGGCCTCACCGCGGGCGCGGTAAAAGGATAGCGCGCCCCACATGATTAGGATATCCTGCGGAAAGGCGCGCGCCGCGCGTTCCGCTGATATGCCGGGCGGCGGCGATTGCGCGCACCGCCCACACCACAAAGGAGGAGAAAGCCATGTCGAAATCCCTTGTAAGGCTTCTGGCGGTGCTGTTCGCTGTGGCGTTGCTGGCGGGCTGCACAACCCCCAGCGCGCCTTCCGACGCAACGTCGGCGGCCGCGACAACCCCTGCGAAGCAGGAGACCGCCCCCACCGATGGCAAGGCCGAAGAGCCCGTTGAGCCCGCGGCGAACTTCGATAAGCACCTAACCCTTACGGCCAACGTGCAAAACGCTGAAGTGCAGGGCGCGGATGCGCTCTGGGACTATTTCGCCGACAAGTTTAACGTAACCATTGAGCTGATCCCCATGAGCTTCAACGAGCGCCACGAGAAGGCCCGCATCTGGGTTTCCTCCGGCGACATGCCCGACCTTCTGTGGATGGATCTGGACGAGAAGATGTTTGCCGAATATGCCAACTGGGTTCGCCAGGGCATGTTCCGCGCGTATCCGGACAACATCCGCGAAGCGTACCCCAACATCGGCGCTAACTACAACCAGGATGTGAACGTGGGCGACGAGCTGATGACCATCGACGGCCAGCAGTACGCGCATCCTTGCATCCGCGACAACCCCGAGTTCAGCTTCATGTCCGGCATGAGCTGGATGTACCGCCGCGATTGGGCGAAAACGCTTAACATGTACAACGAAGGCGACATCTACACCTGGGATGAGTGGGTGGCGCTGAACAAGGCGTTCGTCGATCAGGATCCCGGCGGAAACGGCGCCGGCAAGACGATTGGCATGGGCACCGAGATCTTCTACTTCCCCAACGCGTTCGGCATTTACCAGACGTCGGCCGAGTTCGGCTACGGCGCGTTCAGCCCCAAGGATGGCCAATACGTCTGGACAACCGCGCGCCCCGAGACGCTCGAAGGCCTGAAGATCGCCAAGGATCTGTACGACCAGGGCATCATCTGGCCCGACAACCCTCTGGGCCAGCCGCCGGATGATCAGTACAAGGCGGGCCTGATGGGTTCGGACTTTAACAACTTCACCATTAGCCGCGTCAACGGCATCCGCAAAGCCTTAAAGGAAAACTTCCCCGACATCGACGAGACCGAGGCGGGCGCGCTCGCGCTGGTCATCGGCCCGGATGGCACCTACTGGAGCAAGCAATCCCAGTGCTACTGGGGCGCCGTGTGCATGAGCGCCAAGATCAGCGACGAGAACATGGATCGCTGGCTTGCGATGCTCGACTGGCTGCTCAGCCCCGAGGGCATGTACTTTAGGGCCTACGGCATTCCGGATGTGGACTATACGCTCGAAGCCGACGGCACGGTGAAGTGCCTGTGGCCCGAGAGCAAGCTGTATGCCGGCCTTCAGGCCGATCCGTACCCGGACAACGTGCGCACCTGGTACAACAACTATTCCGGCGGCATCCCCATGACCGTGGTGCCCAACGTTTCCACCCCGGAAAAGGTGATCTCCGACACGAACTATAAGTTCCAGTTCCTCAAGGACAACGGCTTCATGCGCGCGTTCGACTACGGATCTTCGTACCTGAGCGCGCCCAACAAGGACAAGAGCGGCAACTTCGTCACCGAAACTTCCGATAAGATGATCGAGCTGCTCACCACCGCTTCCGCGGCGGATCTGCCCAAGTTGTGGGAGGATTGGCTCAAGACCATGGAGCCTAAGGTACAGCCGGTGCTGGACGAGCTCAACTCCATGATCGAAGACATTCCCACCGAAGCCGCGCCCAAGCTCGCGAAATAAGCGCGCTTGACAAGCATGCGCACCGGATGGCATAGTAAAAAGAACGATCCGGCGGCCTCGTAATTCTTGCTGTAAGGGAGGTTCAAGGAAGGATTTACTTCCTTGAACCTCCTAATTTTATGGAGGAGTGATTCCGCATGAAACTCGGCCTTGCTTACTTTGGCGGCTACGATCAGGCGAAGGTCGATCTGCAAAAGCAGATGGGCCTTAAGTACGTGATCTCCGGCGCGGGGCGCGCGCTTAAAGACCACCCGACGCACTCGTTCCGAAACCTGATGACCATCAAGAAGAGCTACGAGGATGCGGGGCTCGAGCTGCGCATCATCGAAGGCCCGACGGCCTTGGACAAGGTAAAGCTCGGCCTGCCCGGCGCGGACGAGGAGATGCAAAACTTCAAGGAATTCTTGCGCAACTGCGGCAAGCTGGGCATCGAGGCCGTGTGCTATAACTGGATGCCGGTGCTCAACTGGTTCCGCACCTCGATGGCGCTGCCCAACCGCGGCGGAGCTACCGTAACCGGGTTTTCGTACGAAGATGTCAAGGACGCCCCGGATACCTGGGCGGGCAAGATATCCCAAGAGACGCTGTGGAAGAACCTGGAGGCTTTTTTGAAGGAAGCGGTGCCCGTCGCCGAGGAAGCGGGCGTAAACCTAGCGCTGCATCCCGACGATCCGCCGATTCCCGAGCTGATGGGCATCGGGCGCATCCTTACGTCCGCCTCGGCGTTTGACAGAGTGCTTTCGCTCTACGACAGCCCGCGCAACGGCCTTACGTTCTGCCAAGGCTGCTTTTCCACCATGGGCGAGGATATCCCCGCCGCGATCCGCCATTTCGGCAAAAAGATCTTCTTCGTACACTTCAGGGATATCCAGGGCGATCGGTGGAAGTTTAACGAGTCGTTCCACGATGACGGTATTACGGATATGTACGCGGCGATGAAGGCGTACTACGAAATCGGCTTCGACGGCATCGCCAGGCCGGATCACGTGCCCACGATGGTCGGCGAGGACAACTCCAAGCCCAGCTACGGCCTCAACGGCAACCTGTTCGCGGTAGGCTATATCAAGGGCCTGATGGAAGCCGCCGAGAAGGAAATGAAAAAATAGAAGGCGGCATAACGTCGCGTAAAATGGACGTCCTTTGGCTTAAAGGGCGTCTATTTTTTGCCTATAGGTTTGGATGTTTCCCTTATGCCCGGCGGCTCATCAAGTTTCGGACGGCAGCCCCTCTGGTTCGCCACTATCGCTCAGCGGCGGCCTCTGCGTCAAGGGCAGGTGCAGGCATACGGTCGTGCCCTCGTTTTGCCGCGAATCTACGCTTAAACCGCCGGAAGGAGCCATGAATCGGATGCGCTGGTTGATGTTCGCAAGGCCGATGCTGCGGGTCGCTTCGCCGTTTTGTGTCAGATCGAAATCCTCCGAAAGCCGTCGGTGCAGTGCGGAAAGTTCGATCTCGGCCATGCCGCGGCCGTTGTCTTCTACAGTAAGGTAAAGCATTTGCTTGCGCGCGCGGCCCGTCAGCTTAAGCCTGCCCGCGCCGCGCTGCGGCTCCAGGCCGTGGTAAATCGCATTTTCAACGAGCGGCTGCAAAATCATTTTGGGAATCACGCAATCGAGGGTATCCTCGGGAAAGTCTATCTCTAGCGAAAAGCGGCCGTCAAATCTAACGTCGATAATGGTGAAATACTGCTTGACGATTTCCAATTCTTCCCCAAGCCGCACATAGGCCGCGCCTTTGATGGAGTAGCGAAAGATGGCCGACATGGCGTTTGCGATGTCCACGATTTCCGGCGCTTCGTAAAACAGGCCGATGGAGCGCATGCACTCGAGCGTATTGTACAAAAAGTGGGGGTTGATCTGGCTTTGTAGCGCGGAGAGGGCGGTTTGCTTTGCATGCAGTTGAAGCTCGTACATTTTCGTTTCGTTCGCAAGCCTCGCCTGGGCCGATTCGTCGAGGCGGCCCAGCATGCCGTTGATGGTGTCGACGATCACATCCAACTCGTTGCCAAAGCGCAAAGACAGCGTGGTGTAATCGCTTAAGTTTCCCAGATGCCCGATCAGTCCCTGTACGGGCCTGACCAGATTGTAGTGCAAGAGGACGGCGGTGGTGATCAAAAGCACGCAGCAAACCAGCACCAACAAAAGGATGGTGCCGATGGAAAGCTGATTGATCTGGCTGCTGTTCCAATCCACATCGATTTCCAGCCGCCAATCGGCCGAAGGTATCGTGGTTTGAAAGGCGCTCGTGCCCGCGGGCGGCACGGCTCCCGCGGGTAGACGCCGGGCCATGAGCCCATTGCGAGGGCCGAACAAGCGGATATCGGAGATCATGGGCGGCATCGTCTGGCTGATCAGCCCGTTAAGGGAACGAGCGTCGCACAGCGTGATGCACGTGGCGATGCGCGTCATCGGAACGGGATCGTTGATCGCATACACCGGCATGATGTACGCGTAGTAATCTCCATCTCTTTGCGTGGTACGCAAAAGCTGCGTAAAAAATGGCTCGAAGGGCGCAAACGTCTCTTCGTCGAACACATCAGGGTTGGATTGTACGATCGTGCGAAGCACCACGGAATCCAGGTTCGAACCCACGGTTAAAGGGAGGGCATCGAGGCTGAACAGAGAAATGCCGATTACGTCGGGGTTGGTTTCGATTACATACTGCGCGTAGTCGGTGACAAACCGGCTGATCTGTCTACGCCTATATACGCTATCCGATGTGAAGTATTCTTCCACATAGGAGATCTGCGCGATGGCCGTCGTCGAGTTTTTAATGGCGAGCGCCTTACCGGCCAGCGAGGCGGTTAGGCTTTCCTGAAGCGATTCGACATAGGTGCGGCTCTCGTCGCGCGCGGTGCGCAGGTTGTTGACTACGTACACCGCAAACACCGCGAGCATAGCCAGGATTGCCGCGGTGGTGGCGAGGATCAGGCGTTTTGAGATGGTGGTGTGCATGATGATTGCCCTTTGCGAAATTTTAGCGGCGTAAGCTGCATTCGGGAACGGAATACGCGAATGAAGTACTGCGTTTCGGAATACCCGCACGCCAGCGCGATCTCCTCAACGCTCTTGTTCGTGCTTACGAGAAGCTGCACCGCCTTTTTGATGCGCAAGTCGTTTAGATACGTGGTAAACGTCGTGTTCAGCCGCCGCCGGAACAGCGAGGATACGTAGTTGGGCGTCAAGAAAAATTGCGCCGAAACATCTTTTACCAGAAGAGGCTGGGTGAAATTATTATCGACAAAGGCGACTAAGTTGGCGAAGTTATCGGCTTCGTCCGGCTCGGCCTCCGCAAGGGCAACTATAGGGGCGACCGCTTCGTCGCCGCCCGTCCTTTTGCCGTACAGGCCGTTTTCGATCTTGGCGGTCAAATGATCTTTCAGTTTTGCCAGAATGTCGTCCGCCTGCGACTGGCTCAGCGGCTTGAGACAGTAGTCGAACGCGGATTGGCGTATGCAGGTGACGGCATAGCTAAAGTCTTGAATGCCCGATACGATCACAAATTCCGTCGTAAGGCCTAATTCGCGCGCCTTCTCCATCATTTCAAGGCCCGTGATGCCGGGCATGCGGATATCTAAAAAGGCGGCGTCCGGCGCCTCGGTAAGCAGGTACTCCAGCGCCCGGTCGGGGTCTGTAGAAGAAAACGCAAGCTCAAACCCATACGCATCCCAGCGGAAGGTGCGGCACAGGCCCATCAGCGTCCACTTTTCGTCGTCGACGATCATTGCCGTAAACATGCGCCTTTTCCCTCCTCGCAATCGAAGTTTACGTTAGGATAACAAAAAAGTGGCGGCTTGTCCATATGGGCAAGATTGCCTATAGGTGAACGCGGCATTGTACGGAAAATGCGGCCATGCTATCATATACTGCCGCACATATGCAGGCCAAACGTGGAGAGGATGGTTTTATGAAGACGACGGGCGAGCGCCTGGCCGACTGGGCCGTTCGCAAGATTCAATCGGAATATCCGGATGACGTATGCCTGCTGCTTAAGCACGACACCCTTCAGCTCGAATGCGATCTGGACGCATCGGGCTTTAGCTTTTATGTACCCGCTACGAACAGGGCGGGCGGGCTCGCGCGCACGTTCATCATCGACGGCATAGGCTACGATTTGTTTCCGATGCCTTGGGATCGGATCGAGCGCATGGCGCAGATGAAGGAATACAATACCACCTGCCTTGCCAACTCCACGATTCTTTACGCGCGCAGCGACGAGGATCGCCGCCGCTTTGAAGCGCTGCGCGCAAAGCTTACCGCAAATTTGCAAAACCCCGTCTACATGCGGGAGAGGGCGGGCGAATGGCTGGCCGTCGCCGTGGACCTTTACCGCGATATGTTGTTTGAACCCAGGCTTTATAAGGTGCGCAAGGATGCCGGATATATCGCGGACGTTCTCTCCATCGCCGTCGCCTTTGCCAACGGGCGCTATTTTCGCCATGGGCAGACGAATCAGCTGCGCGAGCTTGCGGGGATGGGGGCCGTTCCTCAAGGCTTTGCGCCAATGTACGAGGGCGTCGTTCGCGCAAAGGACAGCGGGGAACAGTTGCGCCTGTGCCGCGACATGATCGACGCCACCCGCGCGTTTCTCCGCCCGCAAGGCGAGGCGAAAGGGGAGGCGGAGCCGGATTTTGCCGAGCTGGCGTCGTGGTATCAGGAGCTATGCTATACGTGGCGCAGGGTATACCACTGGTGCGACGCGGGCGACCCGGTTAACGCATACCTGTGGTGCTGCCTCCTGCAAGACGAGGCGGATAGGCTGGGAGTGGAATTCGGCGTTTCGCCTACCGATATTCTCGGGGTGTTCGATCATAACGACCTGACGGCGCTTAGACGGCGCGCCCAAGAGGTAGAGCGGCGTTTTATCGATGCGATTCAGGCGCACGGCGTCGCGATCGAGCGCTATACGGATCTCGAAGATTTTTTCGCAAAGAACGCCTGAGGATCGGCCATGAAGTACAAAAACGCCTCCGACGTTTTGCCGGAAGCCCTGCTTAAAGAAGTGCAGAAATATGCCGCCGGGGAAACGCTGTACTTTCCCCAAAGCGCCGAGCGCAAAAAGTGGGGTGAAGCGTCGGGCGCCAGGCAGTATTTCCAACGCCGGAACGAAGAGATCCGTGCAAAGTATGCGTGCAAGCGTTCGATCGACAGCTTAGCTAAAGAATACTGCCTATCGCCGGAAACCGTGCGCAAGATCGTATTTCGTTAGATGCCCGGCCTAGGGCTGGAGATCGAGCGCCGTTAGAAAGCTTCCAACGGCGCTCGATGCCAGCAGGCTTGTCCCTTGGGCAGCTGCGCGTCACTGCGGAATTAGGGCGTGTCCCTAAACTTTTGCGCGCGCATCTTGCGGTATCTTATTAGCGCTTTGCGCCTCGCGGGCGGGTCTGCGTACCCCCGCGATCCCCCCCGCCGAAGAAAAACAGCGAAACTCTTTGATCTGCAGAAAAATCCACTGCGATTTGCGCCGCGGTGATCTTTGGGACATTCCCTAGCAATAGATATTGACCCGTACCGAATTAAGCAGCCTCTTAAAACCAATTGTCGCATATAGAGATATGGCTTTTTTGTTATGACATCCTGTGATAAGCTCGGCATCGTAGCCGAGTTGATAAATGGATTTTAGGGTTGAGCAAACGATGATTTTACCATAACCTCTCCCCTGAAATTTTTTGCGGATACAAACATCGATAACATGTCCTTTTCTATGCCCGCAAAAGCCGACGAGCTCGTCCTCTTTAAAGAAAACATCTGTACCCCCGTCGTTGTTCAACAACTCGTCTTTGATGCGCTCTCTATCCTTACGGAAGCTGCCGGGAGCATCCGGAGAGGGCGTGAAAACCTCTTCCATGACCTCGATGCATGGATCGATGAGCTTATCTATGCATCTATATTTTTCCAGGCCGGACAATTCATCGTTGTACACAATATCTGCATTTTTGATTTGGTATTTGCAAAAGTGGTACGGGTTACCGATCGAAAATTGATCGATTACGGCGTTTGAAAACCCGTTTTTTTGAGAGTACCACATAAGAATTGTGTTTTTTCCAGCGCTGTTGCTGCTAATGCTTTTTTTGATTAGATCCGTAAGCTGAAAAACGGTCTCCGAGCAGGGCGTTTTCTCTAGAATCATTGCAATACGCAGCGATGCTCGATAGGTGAAAACTTTTAAAACACCATAATTGTTGTCAATATCGCTCAATATCAATTTATCCGCAACCTCAAAATGAGCTTGGTCATACAGATGATCGTCGGAATCGACCATATGAAAAAGCTCGAGTTCATCCGGAGTAAATCCTGCTTTTTTTATCGTCATAGTATCGTGCCTCCTACCCAAACATATCACAAAGCGACAGGTTACTATACCATTTTGAAGGCCCTGTGCGAAAGAAAGGCCGCCGGCAGCGACTCGCTCTGCCTGCCGCTTCCTCGCGCACCCACCTGAACCGCCGGGCTCTTTTTGAGGTGCAAGTGCTCAAGCGCGTGTGTTACAATGGGCGTACAATCGCGTGAAGGAGGGAGCGCCGTGCCGCTTAAGCCATATGTCGATTTGCACGTACACTCTTGTTTTTCGGACGGCAGCATGACGCCGGAGGAGATCGTCGTCGCCGCCCAGGAAAACGGCGTGGGCGTGCTGGCCATCGCCGACCACGACGCGTTGGAGGGGAGCCTGCTGCTCTCTTCGCTGGGCCGGAGAAACGGCATCTATACGATCCCTTCCGTAGAGATCGATGCGCTGGATAACGGCGAAAACATCCACATACTGGCTTATGGGTACGACGAACGGGACCAGGCGTTTCGCGAATTCGTAAGGAATGTGCGCTTTATGCTCGACGAGAGCGGCGTAAGGCTTATCGAGGCGATGCAAAAAGAGCATCCCGTCGTTTCGATCGCCGACTACATGGCCTTTTCGTACGACGCGCGCCTGGGCGGATGGAAGGCCCTTCACTATCTCTTGCATAAAAACATCACCCGGCATCTGAAGGAAGGCGTAGCGTATTACGCCCGCTATGGGGTTACCTATGATCGATCAGGATACCCTTCCGTAAGCTCGGCGTGTCGGCGCATCCACATGGCCGGGGGGTACGCGGTGCTGGCCCACCCCGGCGAGACGATCGATACGCGCAACATTGGTTACTTTACCGCCACGCTCGCAAGGTTTGCTTCCTACGGGCTCGACGGCCTGGAATGCTACTATCCCACCCACGAGGATGCTGTTACGCAGGCGTGCGTGGATTTTTGCGCAAGCCGCGGCATGATGATCACGTCGGGATCGGACTGTCACGGAATTTTCGCGAGATTTCAGGTAGGGGAGACGAAAGTTTCCCTGTACGACTTAGCCCTGAGGGATCTCGTGCGCTAAGCCCCGTGTATATCCGCGCACCGTTCTTTCGCACGCCCTTATAGCGCCCTCATTGCACTCACACAAAGGCCTATGCGCTTGCTGTTTTTTTCCTGCTGCGCTATACTTTTACAAGAACGGCAAGATAGTCGCTGATGGAATCGATAGATATTCGCGCAGGGAGGTTTTAGAGCATGCATGTATTGACGGCGTATACGAGCGAAATCGACGATCCGGATCTGGCGGTTGCGGAAATTAAGCAACAGCTGAATTTAGAAGAAAATCCGTCCGCCAATGCGCTTGGAATTCTTAGCTGCCATTATGAATTTGTATACTCCGGGGTTGCCAAGGCCATCTGCGATAGCCTGCCCTTTGATATCGTCGGGGCGACGACCACCGCGCTGGGCATCCGCGGCGACGTGGGAACGCTGCTGTTTTCGCTCATGGTGCTCACCGGCGACGACGTAACGTTTAAGACGGCGCTTACCGAGCCCCTCAAAGGCGATCCTGCCGGCAAAATTTCCTCCGCTTATGCAAAGGCCGCGGACGGTTTCGATGAAAGGCCCGCGCTGGTTTTCGCGTACGCGCCGTTTATGATTGAAAACTCGGGGGATGAATACGTGTCCGTCATCACCAAAGTCTCCGGGGGCTCGCCGTGCTTTGGCACGCTGGCAGTGGATGATACGGCGGATTTTCACGAGTGCTTTATGGTGATGAACGGCGAGCATTACCGCGAGCGCATGGCCATGGCCCTGGTGTATGGGAATGTTGCGCCGAAGTTCTTCCTGGCGACGATCTCCCAAGCCAAGGTTTTGGATAAGCCCGCGCTCGTTACGAGCTCCGAGGGGCACATCCTCAAGGAAGTGAACGGGCGGCCGCTGGTAGAATATTTTGAAGATCTGGGGCTTACGAAGGCGAGCGAAACCAGCTATGCGATGACCTCTTTGCCCTTCATGCTCGATTATGGAGACGGCACCCCGCCGGTTTCTAAGGTGTTCATCGGCTTGAACGAAGAAAAACACGGCATATGCGCAGGTGTGATGCCGGAGGGATCTACGCTCTACATCGGCGTGTTCGACAAAGAGGATGTGCTTCTCACATCGAAGGACGCCGTCGCGGACGCGCGTGCCGCGGCGGAAGGCGCCTCGGGTATGCTCATGTACTCGTGCGTATCCCGCAATATGTCCCTGGGCGGCGATCAGTTTGCAGAGCTTAACATGGTCAGAGAGGAGATCGGGGCAAAACTTCCCTTTATGATGTCCTATTCCGGCGGCGAGATTTGTCCTACGCAGCTAAAATCCCATGCGATCAACCGCTTTCACAACAACACCTTTATCCTGTGCGTATTGTAAAAGGCCTTTCGGCCGCGCGGCGGCGCAAGCCTTCAATGAGGGGGGATTCCCTTGACCGGCGACGGAGGCGTCTTGCTGGAGGAGATCAAGCGGCTCAAGCTTGAAAACTCTAAATTGTCGCGCGAATTGAGGATATCCCAAGGCTATCTTGAAAAGGTGAACCGGACCATCGAGGCCAAGGATGCGCTGGGCAGCGTTCTATCGGCTGCAAACGCCAAGCAGCGCGCCTATACGGACATGCTGCTGGAGACGTGCCCAAACATCATATTTTTGTTGGACGACGAAGGGCGTTTCGTGCTCAGCGCCAAGGTGCTTTTATCGCTGATCGGCGCGCCGAACTTCGATTACATTAAGAACCACAACTACGAAGACGTTTTTGCCGGCCATACGGGGCCGGAGTTTCTTAATGGGCTCAAGCATGCAATTGGCATCGTGAAGGAGACGAAGAAATCCGCCTTTCTTAACGGGTGGATCGGCTTTGGCGGCGCAGCAGAGCGCTATTATTCCATCGAAATGATGGCGATCGGGGGAGAAAAAGGCGCGAGCGTCGGCATTTCTTCAGGTATTCTTGCAGTGTTTATGGATTTGACCGACTTCATGCTGGAAAAGCAGCGATCCGAGGCGGCGAACAACGCCAAATCCGACTTTCTCGCCACGATGTCGCATGAGATTAGAACGCCGATGAACGCGATCATCGGCATGAGTGAAATGCTGGGCAAGAGCGAGCTGAATCCCATACAGCAAAAATACCTGACCGATATCCGGCGCTCGTCGCAATCCCTGCTGGCGATCATCAACGACATCCTCGACTTTTCCAAAATAGAGGCGGGCAAGCTGGATGTTTTGAACGCCGCTTACAACTTAAGATCTCTGCTCAATGCGCTAAAATCCATGTTCGAGCTCATGTTTATTACAAAAGGGCTTGCGGTTTCGTTTCGCGTGGCGCAAAGCGTTCCCTCTATGGTATTTGGAGATGAAAACCGCCTGCGGCAGGTGCTGACCAACCTTTTATCCAACGCGCTAAAGTACACCAACGAGGGCAGCGTTGATTTTTCCGCCTGGGTGGAGGACAATATGCTGCGATTCGACGTGCGCGATACCGGCATAGGCATCCGCGCGGAAGATATAGGTAAACTCTTTAAGCCCTTCGAACAGCTCGATACCCGGAAGAATAAAAACGTCGTCGGCACGGGGTTGGGTTTGGCGATTAGCTATAACTTATGCGAGCTGATGGAGGGAAAGCTGTGGCTTGCGAGCGAGTACGGCGCGGGCTCGACGTTTTCCGTGGCTATTCCCTGCGTAATAGCAGCGGAAGGCGCCCAGGAGTCATCTGAGGAGGAACCGATGGAGTTTACCGCGCCGGGTGCGCGCGTGTTGGTCGTAGACGATATCGACATCAACTTAGCCGTTGCGGAGGCGATGCTCGGTACCTATGAAATACAGCCCGACCTCGCCCCTCGTGCGGTGGATGCGGTGGAACTCGCCAAGGGGAAAGAATACGATCTTATCTTTATGGATCACATGATGCCGGAGATGGACGGCGTGGAGGCCACGCGGCTCATCCGCAAGCTGGGCGGCCGCAACGCTACCTTGCCCATCGTTGCGCTGACGGCCAACGCGGTCAACGGCGCGCAGGAGATGTTTCTGGAAAACGGTTTTAACGATTTTCTCCCCAAGCCGCTTGAGTTTCCGGCGCTGAACCGCTGCGTGCGCAAGTGGCTGCCCGCGGAGCTGATTACGGAACAGGAAGCACGCGTACCCCCTGTCGGCTCCCCGCCGGAGAAACGCGACGAAGATCATGCGGCGAACGGGTCAGCCCAAAAGCAAAAAAGCTAACGCCGCTTGCTGCGGGAGGTTTTTGCTGCCCGTTTTCATGTTTCGCCCGGTTTCTCGCAAACCATTTTCGGCTATCGGCGGAGGGAAGCATCACCGTTTTGCGGGTTGCCGAAGCTTTATCGATAAACTGCGGTTTATCATCGCG
This sequence comes from Eubacteriales bacterium, assembly GCA_031551255.1. Taxonomy (GTDB): domain Bacteria; phylum Bacillota; class Clostridia; order Christensenellales; family UBA1750; genus JAVBNW01. Next base: position 52,534 of record JAVBNW010000125.1, read on the forward strand.
ACATGCAAGCCCTTGAAGTGGCTCATGTATGCCGGATTGCTTGGAAACATCGAAGATGAAGCAATCCGGCATCGCGCAAGACGGCACTCCTAAAAGGCCTCTCGCTTACAATCACCACGTCTTGCGTCATTTCTGGCCGGACTTGCATACCTAAAGGTATGAGCCTGCGGCCGTACATTCTTGCAGTTGGCGAATACCCGTGACAATCTCCTAAGGTCGATTGCCGC
>JAVBNW010000022.1:0-41195 GCA_031551255.1 Eubacteriales bacterium
GAGATCGGCCTTGCCGCCATCGAGCGCCGCCAGCCGGAGCTCGAAGGCCGCTCAAGCCCCAGCAAGACCGCCAGTATGCAGGACTAAAACAGACTGCACGATTTTCCAACACTCTAGATTCTTCCGGCGGCCGGCCATCGGCCGCGCCCACGGCTATTGAAAGGAGATGAACCCGCCATGCGACGGCGCGTCCCGGAACGGGGCTTACTCCATGCAAGGCCTGCGCAAGGCAGCCGGTGATGCTTTTCATGGAGAGATAGCCGCTATGATCATCGGCGTTTCCCTGCGCGGCTTTGCTTAAGCCTGTAGCTTACAAAGCAAACGGAGGGGAAATATGGATATTTGTGATTTGACTTTAGCCCACCGCGCGCAGATCGACCGCTTCATCAAGGATGAGTGGGGCGGCCCGATGATCGCGACGCGCGGCAATCTGTACGATTCCAGCGCGCTGCCCGGGCTTATGGCGGTGGAAGGGGATGAACTGCTCGGCTTTCTTTTGTACCGCATGGGGGCGAGTGAGTGTGAAATCGCCGTCTTAGCCGCCCTGGTTCAAGGCCGGGGCGCGGGCGTCGCGCTGCTGAACCGGGCTGTCGCCAGGGCGAAGGATGCCGGGCGCCACCGCATATGGCTGGTAACTACCAACGACAACACGCCGGCCATCCGCTTTTACCAGCGGTACGGGTTTGCGCTTAAGGCCGTACATATCGGCGCGTTTGAGGTTACGCGCAGGCTGAAAGGCGAGCTGCCCACGCGCGGCATCGACGGCATTCCCATCGAGCATGAGTTCGAGTTTGAAATTCTGCTGGGCTAGATCAAGCCTCCAAAGGCCGCCGCGTATTCGCGGCGGCCTCAGCGCGATGACAAACTGCGATTTGTCATCGCGACATGCAAGTCTTTGAACTGACTTCGTCATTTCCGACCAGGCTTGCATACCAGCCGGAATGAGCCTGCGGCCGTACATTCTTGCAGTTCGCGAATACCCGTGACAATCTCCTAAGGTCGATTGCCGCGGGTCGCTACTCCACCCCACCAAACCTTCGGTTTGTCGGGGGCCCCGGCTGGCCTTGCGCCGTGCCGGTTTGCGCCTTCGGTGCGCACGGCTCCGGCCCCGCGCCCCGGGAGAAGCCGCATAACGCAATACTTTTTCTATTCCCTGCACTTTTCTTTTTCATTGTTGACTTTGTCATCAGTCTGAGGCCGCCGCGTATTCGCGGCGACCTTTGGGCGCGCGCTCGGCAAAACTGCGGTTGTGCTTTTCCTCCACCGGATTTACAATGTCGGCATGGCAAGGGTTAGGCCGGTTGGATGAAAAGGAGAGAGTGAGTTGCTGTTCGTCGCTTTTACGGCTATGTTTTGGGCGGTTCAGTCCTATGCCGAAAAAAGAACGGTCAGCGCCGGCATATCGCGCCGGGATTTCTTCTTTTACTCGTGCTTGAGCCTTTTGCCCTTTGCTGCCATTACGCTCTTAATTACGCCTTTTTATTTTGATTTTAGCATTATGCTTATTCTTATATTGCTCATATCGCTCTTGCTCAGGTATGGCAAGCTAACGGCGATTGTATCGACGGTGGAGCACTTAGTTCCGTACGAATCGGAAGCCTATATGTGCTTAGGCGTCATCATTGCCTATGTGGTCGATTGTATTCTTGGAATTAAAAACTTTTCGCATTGGGGCATTTTATCTATTTTCTTCGCGCTTTTAGGCGTCTTTTTGATTGCCGATATAAAACTGCAAATCAAGAAGCTTCGAAAAAACTTGATCATCCGGATCGTTTGCGACGTGGGCTTGGGCTATTGTGCGCGCTACGCGCTGCTGTATTGCTCTAATGCCATGTATATACTACTGCTCAATGCGATGATTGTTTTGCTTTGGGGATGGAGATATACATGGAATGATCATAAGGGGAATTGGCATGTCGTCAAGCTGGTGATTCTCCAACAGTTTTTAGGCTTCATATGTTTGTTTTTAGGGAATGCCGTCGCTCAGCAATCGGTGACTGCTTATGCGCTGATCCGGCCAATAGCGCTGGGCATATGCGTAATCATTGCCTTTTTCTACCGAGGCACAACCGCCGCAAACGGCGGGCCTAGCGAACCCCGCCGCCCGAAGATAAAGGATATGTTTGCCGTTGCGTGCATCATTTTGGGCATATGTTTGCAGGGCGTCAAGTAAATGGACTATTTGCCCCAAGGCTCGTCTTTTTTGAACTGTATTTCCATCAGCGAGAGATTATCGCGCATTTCCTTGGCGTTCTCTCGCCAGAGGCGTCCGTTTTCGAACATCGCCTGGATTAGTTCCCGTTCGATTTGAAAGCCCGGCGATGCGATTTCTCCCGGCGTCGCGCCCGCCACCTTGCCGTCGCTTAGCGAGCGATCGGCGTTTCTGCCGCGCATAAGGGCCATAACTAGCTCGTAATCGGCGATCGTCTTTTCAAGAACCGGGTCGTTCTGCTCATCTTTCCCGTGCGATCCTAAGCGCAAGATATGCTGAAACCGCGAAAAGGTATTGCCCAGCCCCTTTGCAGCGCCCCCGCGCTGCCGGTAGCAGGCATCGAGCGCGCCTAGATAGTGCGCCGCCACATCTTGCGCGATTTTCCCGCGCTTAAGCATGGCAAGGGTGTTTTCCCTTCCCACTCGTAGGCCCTAAGCCTTAGCTGCGCCTCCTGCGCATTTTGTAGCGAGAGGTGGCCTTGCCTGTGCTCCAGCGCCTATAACCGCCCGTAGTAGTCCCTAAGAACTACTTCGGTAACCGCGCGCGTCTCCTCGTCGGCCCGGCTGCTCAGTTCCCGGAAGACCCCTTTAAGGATTTGGGCATAAGCTTCCTCCTCGCCTTCGATGCTTTCCGCGCCGCTTTTCTTATCGGCAATCAGTGGCAATGCGAAGTTGGTGAGCAGCAGCGAGCACAAGATCACGCCCATGGCGATCAGCAAAATCAAGTCGCGCTCGGGAAATGCCGATCCGTCGCTCAAAAACAGCGGGATGGACATCGCGCCCGCCAGCGTCACCGCGCCGCGCGCTCCCGCCAGGCTAAACAGCAAGCTTGCCCGGATTTTACCGATTTCGCGGCCGGGCTCGGCGTAAGCCTTTTGGGTATCGTGCCCAACGCCCAAAGGAATCGAAGCAGCGCAAACCCCAGTGTGATCGCCGGCGCGTACAGAACGATTTGCCACGCGGAGACCGGATACGCGCCTGTGAACATGGTTTTGAGTATGTCCGGCAACTGTGTGCCCAAGATCAAAAATACGAACCCTTCCAGCGTAAAGGAAAGGACGGACCATATGCTGTCCGTGGCGATCCTAAGGCTCATGGTTTCCGGGCGAAGCTGCTTTTTCCAAAGGAATGCGCGATGCCCGATGCAAAAAGAGTGCTTCGGGCGCAGCGGCATCACCAATGCAACGATGTGTTACTGTGCCGCTGAAACCGGACTCGGATAGTTCCTGCCAAGCTAGGGCGGGGGGCAGGTTGCGCGTTTTGGTTTGGAATGGTAAACTAAGGCCTGTTCATAATAGCCGTGGGCGGTTGCTTTTAAGCCGCTTGGCGGAGGATAAAACAAATTTTCTTTGAGTTGCAAAGAAAAGGAGGCGGCGTGGTGGAGATTCAATGGTATCCGGGGCACATGACGAAGGCGCGCCGCATGCTGGAGGACAGTTTAAAGCTTGTGGACGTCGTGGTCGAGCTCATCGATGCGCGCGCGCCGCTTTCCACCCGCAACCCCGATTTCGAGCGGCTTTTTGCCGGAAAAAGGCGGGTGCTGGTGCTGAACAAGGCCGATCTCGCCGATGCGGGCAAGACCCGCGATTTCGTAAAATACTTCCTCGCCAGGGGCGAGCAGGCGATCGCCTTTTCTGCGCTTGCACCTCGAGCCCCAAAGGAAGTTGTGGAGCGCATCGGGCAGGCCGCCGAAGACCTCATCCAGCGCGCACAGGCCCGGGGCATGAAAAAAACCGTTCGCGCGATGGCGGTGGGCATACCTAACGTTGGGAAATCTACGTTCATCAACCGCGTGCGCGGAGGGACGCCCGCCAAAGCTTCGGACAGGCCGGGCGTCACGCGCGGCAGGCAATGGATCGTAGTCAACGACCGCCTCGAGTTTTTCGATACCCCCGGCATGCTATGGCCAAAGTTTGACGACAAGGAAGCGGCGATGAAGCTGGCTTTCCTGGGTTCGGTGCGCGATGGGGTGATGGATATCGAAGCGTTGTGCGCCAACCTCATAGAATTTCTCTCGCGCGCCTATCCTAAAGAAACGGCCGTGCGCTATAAGCTTAAGGATTTGGGGGGCACCGGCTACGAGCTTTTAGAAGGCGCGTGCCGCGGGCGCGGTTGGCTGATGTCCGGCGGGCGGCCTGATATTGCGCGGGGGGCCGCCATAATCATCGATGAATTTCGCGCGGGCAAGCTTGGCGCGGTGACGCTGGACGAAGTGCCTGCGGAGGATGAAAATGGCCAGAGAGACGGCATCTGAGCGCCTCACCCGCATGACCGAGCGCGAGCGCGAGCTATGGCGGCGCGGTCTGATGCCCGGCGGGGTAGACGAGGCGGGCCGCGGCCCGCTGGCGGGGCCGGTGGTGGCCGCGTGCGTGATCATGCCGCCCGGCCCGCTGCTTTTGGGGGTGAACGATTCAAAAAAAGTCGCCCCCGCGCGCCGCGAAGAGCTCTATGAAAAGATCCGCGAAACTGCGCTCACCGTAGAAATTGCGCTGGGTACTGTGGAGGAGATCGAAAGCTTGAACATCCGCGGGGCTACGCGGCTTGCGATGGAGCGCGCGGTGCTCGCCGCCGGCGCGGAGTACGTGCTGGTGGACGCGGAGGCCGATCTTGGCATCTTCGCCAAACAGCAGGCGATCGTGCACGGCGATGCCGTCAGCTATCAAATCGCCGCGGCGTCGATCGCCGCCAAGGTGTACAGGGATCGCCTGATGCAAAAGTACGACGAGCAATACCCGCAATATGGTTTTGCCAAGCATAAGGGCTATGGAACCCGCTCCCACATCGAAGCCCTGCTCGCGCATGGGCCGTGCCCGATTCACAGGCGGCTGTTTCTTCGAGGCATTTTGGGCGACTTGTGAAGATTCGGTGCGCGGCTTTACGTAAGCTTGCAGGCGGCTATGCAAGGGGAGATAGTTTTATGGATCGCAAGGAGTTCGGCAACCGATGCGAGCGCATTGCCGTTAAACTGCTGGAAGGAAAGGGCATGTCGATTGTCGCGCGCAACGCGCATTATGTGGGCGGCGAGCTTGACATCGTGGCGCTCGATGGAGGCATCGTGGCGATTGTAGAGGTCAAGGCCCGCTCTAGGGACGGCGTGCGCCCCGCCTCTGCGGTGACGCGCGCGAAGATACGCCATATTAGCCGTGCGGCTCTCGGTTTTTTGAGTGCGAGAGACTGGCTGGAGAGAGAGATCAGGTTCGATGTGGTGGAGGTCATGTTTGACGGCGCGGAGGTTTTTGCCCGCCACATCCCCGCGGCCTTTGATTTTGACCGTTCGGTGATTGCTCACTGACTCGTCGTCGCGGACTGCGTATCGCTCGCTTTCGCACTGCGGTGTAAAAGCTCGTTCACTCCGTCGCTCCTCCTCTTCCCAAAGAAACCGAGGTTTCTTTGGGAGTAAGAAGAACGAAGACCGCGCTCTCTCGTTTCTTTCTCCGTCGTTCCTTAATCCAGAAAAGCGCCGCAGCGAGACGAACGTAGAACGTGTATTTTTGCTTTTGCTCCGTCGTTCCCAAATCCAGAAAAGCGCCGCAGCGCTTTTCTGGAAGAGGAGGTTTTACGGAGCGCCGATTCCCTCAGCGCCGCAGTGCTGAGGGAATAGAGCGAAGTGCCAACCGACGAGATACGTAGCTCGCGACGACGAGAGGAGATTGTGGTGTACAATGAAACGATTGCTTGGTTTTCTTCTTGCGCTCATGCTGCTTTGGCCCTGCGCGGTGGTGGCGACGGATGAAAACCTGATTGAAAATGGTGGTTTTGAAAAGGGCTTTGATGCGTGGGGGATGACCGCGTGGTCCTACGGCGAGGTATATACGTCCTTCGACGTCGTACAGCAAGGCGAGGACGGCGGGAATTGCGCGCTCGTTTGGAGCCACGAAAACAACGACGCCCGCTTCGAGCAGTTTGTGTCCCTGGAAAAAAACACGCTGTACCATTTGAGCGCGAAAGTCAAGTTTGAAGGAGAAGGTTCCCTTAACCTTTCACTGCTCGACACGCGCGCGACTTCGGCTTATGTGCACGATACGGGCGGCGAATGGACGACGCTGGAGCTTTATTTTCGCACCGATAAAAAATACCCCAGCGCCCTTGTAGCGCTGCGCGTGGGCAACTATGGAAGGCTGGAAAACGGCAAGGCGTGGTTTGACGACGTCGCGCTGGTGAAGGCCGACGAGGCCCCCGAGGGCATGGAGGTATACTCCGCCGCCACCAACCCGCCCACGAAGCCGGGGGTCGACGCTCCGGACAAGGCAGGGCTAAGCGCGGTGGTGTTTGCGGCGCTGTTTACTCTGGCCGCGCTGATCCTCTACTCCATCGCCGCGCGGGGCGCCGAGTGGGAAAAGCGCCGGGCATACATTGTGCTGGGGGGCATTTTGGGCGTCGCGTTTGCGGTGCGCGCGTACATCGCCTACAAAGTGCCAGGCTACGAGGTGGATATCAATTGCTTTGGCCTATGGGGCGCGCGGCTCGCGTCGGTGGGGCCCGGCAGGTTTTACTTAAACGACTATATGTGCGACTATCCGCCGGGCTATATGCCCGTGCTCGCGCTCATCAGCGCCGTTACGCAGGCCCTGGGGCTCAACTTCGCCGATCCACCCGGCCAGCTGCTGCTGAAGCTACCGGCGATCTTGTGCGATCTTGGCACGTGCTACCTGCTGTTCCATATTGCGAAAAAAAGCCTTTCTTCCTACAAGTGGGGCTTGGTGGCCGCGGCGCTGTATGCGGCCTGCCCGGCGATCATCGGCGACAGCGCCGCGTGGGGCCAGGTGGACAGCGTGCTGACGTTCTTCATCGCGCTGTCGCTCTTTTGCATGATCGAGCGCAAGATGCTGCCCGCGTCGCTGCTTTTCTGCATCGCCCTGCTGATCAAACCGCAGGCGCTAATGTTCGGGCCGATCCTCTTGCTAGCGTTTATTCATGAAATCAAGCTCGACCCCCAAAAGGGCTTTGCCGACTTGGGCATCTGCTTTGCCGTGTGCGCGGCGGTGTTTGTGGCCGTCGTATTGCCCTTTAACGGCGGGCGCAACCCGGTGTGGATCTTGGGCAAATACTTTTCCACGATCACCAGTTATCCACATGCGACGGTGAACGCGATGAACCTGTTCGCGATGATGGGCGAAAACTGGCAACCCCAGACGGATATGCTCGGGCCGCTTTCGTTTCAAACATGGGGAACCATCTTCATGGTCGTCACCATCGCCTATGCGATGTTTTTGTATATCTTCGCCCTATGGAAGGGCAACGCGGACCGCCGCGCGCTGCTCATCAGCGCCCTCGTTCTGCTCGCGGGCATCTTCTGCTTTGGCGTGCGCATGCACGAGCGATACCTATACCCGGCCCTTGCGCTGGCGCTTATGGCGTTTTTGCTGTATAAGGATCGGCGCTTTCTGGTTGCATTCCTCGGCCTTGCCGTCGGCCAGGCGATTAACATCCTCGTAGTGCTCGCCCACCAGCATATTTTGGATACCGATCGTTTTGTGATGATGCTAGGCGGCATCCTTCACATCGTATCGGCGCTATACCTTTTCTATCTGGGCTTTTCCATCTGCGTGCTGGGCGACCGGGCGAAGGGCGTGGAAAGGTTTAAGCCCATTTACATGCCGCGCAGGATGGTCATTTCGGTGGAGCAGCCCGATCTTCGTACGATCGGCGGCCGCGACATCAGGCTTCGCCGCATCGACGTGATTCTAATGGCGAGCGTGACACTCGCGTATACGGCGCTCGCATTTGTGAACCTTGGCGACACCATAGCGCCTGAGACGACGTTCCAGGCATCCGCGCCCGGGGAGACCGTCGTTTTCGATATGGGCAGCACGCAGGAGGTTTCGCGCTTTTACTATTACGGCGAAATCCCCGAAGGCAGCTTCCAGGTTTCCTTTGCCGGCGAAGACGAGCGGTTTGGAAACCCGGTGAGCGTGCAATACATCGACAACATCATGTTCATTTGGAAGATCGTCGACATAAACGAGTCGGCCAGGTATGCAAAAATCGAGTACGACACGCCGGGGCTTACGTTCTTCGAGTTCGCGTTTTCCGGCGCGGACGGCATCCCTTATCCCGTATCCGTCAAGGGCCATACAGGCTCTCGGGAGCTTTCCAAGCCGCAAGACCCTAAGCTGCTCATCGACGAACAGCAACTCGTTCCCGCGCACCCCACCTTTATGGACTCCATGTATTTCGACGAGATCTACCACGCGCGCACCGGCTACGAGCAGGCGAACGATATGCCTTGGTATGAGGTCACCCACCCGCCGCTCGGCAAGGTGTTTATGTCCTGGTGCATCATGGCGTTCGGCATGAACCCGTTTGCGTGGAGGCTCGCAGGAACCATCGCCGGCATTCTGATGCTGCCGGGCATGTACATGCTGGGCAAGGTGCTCTTCAAGCGCACGGAGCTCGCGTTCGCATCGATGTTCTTGATGGCGGTGGACTGTATGCACCTTACGCAGACGCGCATCGCCACCATCGATTCGTTCCCGGTGCTGTTCATCATCTGGGCATATTTCTTTATGTTCTTATACGCAAACATGAGTTTTCATCACGAAAAGCTCGGCCGCACGCTCGGTCCGCTGTTTGCAAGCGGTTTGTTTATGGGGCTTGCGTGCGCCAGCAAGTGGATCGGCTTTTATGCCGCCGCGGGGCTCGCGGTCATCTTCTTCTACATCATGGGCAAGCGATTTTTCGAATACCGCGAGGCGTGCAAGGAGATCGCTTCCGGAAACTCCGATCCGCATCTTAGGCGCGTGAAGCAGCACTATCTTTTTAACGTAACGGCAACTCTTGCGTGTTGTATCGGCTTTTTTATCGCGATACCGCTGGCGATCTACTACGCGTCGTTCTACCAATATCTCGCCATTCCCGGCGCCAACCATACTTGGCGCAGCGTGTGGAAGTATCAGCTAAATATGTTTACCTACCACGCGGGGGTGTTCGACCCGCACCCATATGCCTCCACGTGGTATCAATGGCCCGTAATCTGGAAGCCGATGGCGTTTTACTTCGACTACCGCGCGCAGGCAGGCTGGTCGTCCTCCATTTCAACCTTTGGCAACCCCGCGGTGTGGTGGGGCGGGCTGGCGGCCATCGTGTGGACGATCTGGCGCGCGATTCGCGGGGATTCCCGCCGCGATCCGCGCATCCTGCTCGTGGTGCTCGGCTTTGCCGCGCAATACCTGCCCTGGGTGCTCGTGCCGCGCACGACGTTTATCTACCACTACTTTGCGTCCGTGCCGTTTCTAATTCTCTCCATCGGCTTTTTTCTTGAAAAGCTGCTCGCCAAGGGCCGAATGAAGACGTTTGTCGTGCTGCTCGCGGTGGCGGGCGTGTTGTTTGCGCTGTTCTATCCCGTCGCATCAGGGCTTACGATCCCGATCGATCTTGCAAAACTCGTCAACTGGTTCCCGTCGTGGAACCTCTACTGGCGCTGATGGAAAAGCTCAAGAAGCTCTTTGCGCAGGCGGTTCGGTTTTCGCTGGTGGGGGTGATCAACACCCTGCTGGATTTTTCGATCTTTTCCCTTTTAACGCTCGCGCCGCTGTTCGCCGCCCATTACGTATACGCGCAGGCGATTTCCTACTCCTTAGGGGTCGCCTGCTCGCTCGTGCTCAACAAGCTGTGGACGTTCCAGCAAAAAGAGCCGATGAAGCCGCGGCAAATCGCCTTCTTTTTATTGGTGAACCTGGCGGCGCTAGGGGTTTCCTCGGGCGCGCTTAACCTTTATCAGCTATGGGGCCTTGCTCCGATGCTCGCTAAAATTTTATCGGTGCCCTTTTCCTTGGGTGTCAACTTTATCGGCAACAAGCTGTTTGTATTTAAGGATTGAATGTATAGGGGGCCACGGCCATGCTGTCGCGGGTATCCAGCTTTGGGTTGATGGGCATCGAGGGCTTTCCCGTTGCGATCGAGTGCGATATCACTACCGGCCTTCCCATGTACGAAACCGTCGGCCTTCCCGACGCCGCGGTCAAGGAATCCCGCGAGCGCATTCGTTCGGCGCTGATGAACTCGGGCTTTGTGTTTCCCACCCGCCGCGTTACGTTAAACCTTGCGCCTGCGCATGTGCGCAAGGAAGGGCCTATGTTCGATCTGCCCATCGCGCTGGCGTTGATGGCTGCCAGCGGCCAGCTGCCCGCCAACGGCCTTGTAGATTTGGTGGTGCTGGGCGAGCTTTCGCTGGACGGCTCACTGCGCGCGATCAACGGCGTTTTGCCGGTGGTGATCGCCGCGCGCGAGGCAGGCATGCGCGGCGTGCTGCTGCCCGAGGGCAACGCCGGGGAGGCATCGTGCGTGGAGGGCATAGCGTTGTATCCGGCGAAGGACCTTAGGCAGGCTGTGGCGCATCTGCGCGGCGAAAACCCCCTAGAGCCGATCGCGCCTACGCCGTATGCCCGGGAGGATCAAGGCGCGCAGCCCGAAAGCGACCTGCGGCTCGTAAGAGGGCAGCGCGCCGCCAAGCGCGCGCTGGAGATCGCAGCCGCCGGGGGGCACGACCTTTTGCTACTCGGCCCGCCCGGCAGCGGGAAGACCATGCTCTCGCGCTGCCTTCCCTCTATCTTGCCGCGCATGACGTTTCAAGAGGCGCTCGAGTCCACGCGCATTCACTCCGTGGCCGGGCTGCTCGGCGCGGGGGAAGGGCTTTTACACGAGCGGCCGTTCCGCGCCCCGCATCACACGGCCTCCGCCCCGTCGCTGGTAGGGGGCGGCGCGAAGGCCATGCCGGGGGAAATTTCCCGCGCGCACAACGGCGTGCTCTTTTTGGACGAGCTGCCCGAGTTCGGCCGCGGCGTTTTAGAGACGCTGCGCCAGCCGATGGAGGATGGCTTTGTTACCGTGGCCCGCGTCGGTGCGCGGATTACCTACCCCTCGCGCTTCATGCTGGTATGCTCGATGAATCCCTGCCCCTGCGGGTATTACGGCTCGCGTCAGAAGGAGTGCCGTTGCACGCCGCTGGAGATCAAGCGCTACCTGCAAAGGGTATCCGGCCCGCTGCTGGATCGCATCGACATGCATGTGGAGATGGAGTCGATCCCGGTGGAGCGATTTATGGATAGCGCCAAGGAGGAAGAACCCAGTGCGGCAGTGCGCCGGAGGGTGTGCGCTGCGCGCGACCGGCAGCTTGCCAGGTACGGAAGAGAGGGCATCTACTCCAATGCGCAGCTCGGGGCTCGCCAGCTGGACGACGCGAATTTCCTCGACCCGCATGCGAAGGCTCTTCTTAAGCTTGCGGCGTCGAACATGGGCTTTTCGAACCGGGCGCTTACGAGAGTCATCAAGGTGGCCCGCACCATCGCGGATCTTGCGGATTCCGATGCCGTGCTCGAAAACCACGTCGCCGAGGCGGTGCAGTATCGGGCGCTGGATCAAAAGTATTGGGGTTAGTGATCCGCCACAAATACCCATGCGATTTGGCGCGGATCTTTTTCCATGCGGCATCGTCGCTTTTACTCGACATAGCGCTGCTGCGTCTGCGCTCCGGCTCCTTGCCGGATGAAAAATCTCTCGCGCGAAACCGCGTTTTAACCGTGTCGGAACACTAACCGCTAAGAGCGGTTCGTAAGCCAGCTGTCCCAGCTGTCTTCGGACGCCCGCGATGAACCCGTGAAAGGGGATGCCGTCTATGCTCGATCCTTCGTACGCCTCCATCGGGGATATCCATCGCTCTTATGCCCAAGGGGAGACCACGGTGCGTGCGGTGGTGCTTTCGTACCTTTCGCGCATCGCCGCGATCGACAGCTGCGAGGGCGGGCTGCGCTCGGTTTTAGAGATTAACCCCGACGCGCTGTTCCTGGCTGACGAGCTCGATGAGAGGCTGGAAAAGGGCGAGGCGATGGGGCCGCTTTTCGGCATCCCCATTCTTTTAAAGGACAACATCAATACCGCCGACCGCCTACATACCAGCGCGGGATCGGTTGCGCTCGCAGACCACCACGCGCCCTACGACGCCCGCATTGTCGCGGCATTGCGCGGCGCGGGAGCCGTCATTTTAGGCAAGGCGAACATGACGGAGTTTGCCAATTACATGACGCGCGAGGACATGCCCTCGGGCTACAGCTCCCGCGGTGGGCAGGTGGTCAACCCGTACAACCGCGAAAAGACGCCCAGCGGCTCGAGCTCCGGCTCGGCGGTAGCGGTTGCGGCGGGGCTGTGCGCGGCATCGGTGGGCACGGAGACGGCAGGTTCCATCCTATCCCCCGCGGGACAAAACGGCATCGTGGGCATCAAGCCTACGATGGGCCTCGTGGGGCGCAGCGGCATCGTGCCCATATCGTCAACGCACGACACCGCCGGCCCGATGGCGCGCACCGTTTGGGATGCGTCCGTGCTGCTGGGCGTATTGGCAGGCTATGATAAGCGCGATCCGGCCACATGGGCGCGCGCCGCGGATGCGCCTGAGGATTATACGCAGTTTCTCGATGCTAAGGGGCTTCACGGCATGCGCATCGGCATCAACCGCTCGCAAATGCTTGACGACTTCGTGCTGTCTCAGGAGCAAAAGGCGGGGTTTGACCGATTGCTCGCGACTCTTGCGAAAAGCGGCGCGACGCTGGTGGATCGCGTGGACATCGACTCCAACTTCGCCATCGGCAAGATCATGCGCAGCGAATTCAAGGCATGTATGAACTACTATCTATCCACGTTGGGGAAAAGTGCAGGCGTAAAGACGCTGGAGGACATCGTGCGCTACAACCAGCAGCACGCGGCCGCGGCGCTCAAATACGGCCAGACCATCCTGATCGATGCGCAGAACAATACCTCCGGCAACATGACCGAGCCCGAATATATAGAGGCGCTTGCGGAAAGGGAAAAGGCGATCGCCGAGCTTAATCGGTTGTTCGACGAGCACCGCATCGACGTGATGCTGTGCGAAACCTTTACCAATATCGCCCCGTTTACCGGCTTTCCCAGCATGACGATCCCCATCGGCCAACGGGAGGACAAGCTGCCGATGGATTCGTACTGGATCGCCCGCAGGTTCGACGAAAAGACGCTTCTTAGGGCCGCCTACGCCGCCGAGCAGGCGCTTTGCGTAAGCCTTAGGCCGGAACTTGACGCAGGCATCGGCGCCTGAGGAGGATGGGATGATATTATCGGGGCTGGAGATCAAAAAACAGGTATTGAGCGGAAATATTCTCATCGAACACTTCGATGAAAGCAGGCTCAACCCCAACAGCTATAATTTGCGGCTGCATGACGAATTGCTCGTGTATACGAACGACATTTTGGATATGAAAAAACCCCTTTCCACCCGAGCGATCGCCATACCGGAGGAGGGGCTGGTACTCGAGCCCGGCAGGCTTTATTTGGGCAGAACGGTTGAAAGGACGCACACGAGCAGTTTTGTGCCCATGCTCGAGGGCAGGTCGTCCGTGGGCAGGCTGGGGCTGTATATCCACGTAACGGCCGGATTTGGCGATATCGGCTTTTCCGGCTATTGGACGCTGGAAATTCAGTGCGTGCAACCGGTGAGGATTTACCCGATGGTAGAGATCTGCCAAATTTACTACCATGCGATCCAAGGCGAATTTGTGCCGTACCACAGCGGCAAATACCAGGATAACCAGGGCATACAGCCCAGCCTCTTCTATCGCGATTTTGAAAAGTGACGCCGCGGCGGGTCGGCGCCGCGCGGCGATCCGCCATGCAAAAAGGAGGAACCGACGTTGGAGGGTATCCGAGTCGTCGCATTGCCCCCGTGTGAAATGGTTTCGTCCGGTATTTCTACGCAGGCCGATCTCTTTGCCGAAGACAGGCTCCTGATGCGGTTTAACAAATGGCGGTCGGCTGTGGACGCAAAAAGGAAGGACAAGTTCTTTCCAAGGGATTTTGAAGTCGGTTGACTATATGTGGTACGACCGCGCGACGAAGGGAACCGTGTGGTGGTATGCGGTTTGCGAAGATATGCCGGACACGCAGGGCTTTCCCGTGGTGGATTTCGAGGGCGGGCTTTATGCCGCGGCGATCTCCAAAGACGGCGAAGGCGGCGACGGAGAGCGGGTGTATGCCGCCGTCAAGGAATGGATTGCGAGCAGCGATTGTTTTGTACTCGACGAGTGGGAGGGCCACTTTGACATGTACCACATCGTTACCCCGCCGACTGCCGCCGGTGCGATGGGCTTAATAGTCCCCAAACCCCAAAACGCGCACATCTGAGCGGCCTGTTTCCCGCACCACGGCGTTGTCGTCTTTGACGGGCCGCCCGGCCCGCCTGCATCCTCTGCCTTGTGGTACGAAAAACATTCTCGCTCATCTTGCGCTCGTTTTGAAGTTCGGGGACTATAACTAACTCGATATTTACGTGCCGATTGCAATCAAGGGCTTCCCGTGCAAATCGGATTCATAATTTATGGCAAGGGTTGAAGGATATGACCGAGCGAGACAGGGCGTACGTTTGGCTTTCGATGACCGACGGGCTGGGGCCGCGCAGGATCGCCCGGCTGTTTGCGATGTGTGAAGATGTGTTGACGCTCATCGGCATGGATAAGAAAGATTGGGCCTTTGCGGTGGGGGATGCGATCGCCGCGCAAATGGCGGATGCGCGCAGCCGGGTGGACGATCAGGCGGCCGCGCTTGAGCAAGGCGGCATTCGCGTCGTCACCAGGGAAAGCGACGATTACCCCGCGCTGCTCTCGCAGGTGTACGACCCGCCGGCGGCGCTGTATGTAAAGGGCGCGCTGCCCCTTGCGCAGCAGCGTATGGTCGCCATGGTCGGCTCGCGCCAGTGCACCCGCTATGGCAAGGAGGCCGCGCATATGCTCGCATCCGGCCTTGCGTGCGAAGGTGTGTGCGTGGTGTCCGGCCTGGCCAGAGGCGTGGATACGGCATGCCACGTAGCCGCGCTGGACGCAGGCGGCCCTACCGTCGCCGTGCTCGGCTGCGGCGTGGATGTGATCTACCCACCGGAAAACGGCGCGCTATATGAAAGGATCATCGCAAGCGGCGCGCTGGCAAGCGAATATCTGCCGGGCGCAAAGCCGCTTTCGTCGCATTTTCCGCTGCGCAACCGCATCATATCGGGCATGTCCGCCGCCGTGGTGCTGGTGGAGGCCGCACCGGGTTCCGGCGCGATGATCACGGTGGATTACGCGCTGGAGCACGGCCGGGAGATCTTTGCGGTGCCGGGAAATATTACCTCGGCCAAATCGCAAGAGCCGAACCGCCTTTTGCGAGATGGATGCGGCATAGCTTCCTGCGCGAAGGACATCCTGTTTGCGATGGGGTGGTCGTCTCACCCGCAAAAAACGCGGGAGAGCCGCGCTGAAATCCAGCTGTCCATCGAGGAAACCAAGGTGGTAAGCGCGGTGTACGATCAGGAAATGTCGTTTGAAGAGCTGATGGAAGAAACGGGTTTTCAGGCGGCGGAACTCAATTCGCACTTGACAACGCTCCAGTTGCGGGGAATAATAAACAAATCGCCCGGCCGCGTATTTTCCGTCAACCGGATTCCGTAGCCGGATGCGTTACAAAGCCCCTGCAAAAGTGTATGATTAAGGGTGACCGCAGTTTGCGAAGCCCTTTATCTTATCGGCGTTTGCCGGGGCACAACGCCTTTTGCGCGAAACTCATCGGAGGTATTGTATGGCCAACCCTTTTAAGCTTGTCATTGTCGAATCCCCCGCCAAGGCCAAAACCATATCGAAGTTTCTCGGCCGCGGCTACAAAGTGGAGGCCTGCAACGGCCATGTAAGAGATCTGCCCAAGTCGCAAATCGGGGTGGATGTCGAAAACAACTTCGAGCCCCGCTACATCACCATTAGGGGGCGCGGGGAAATTTTGGGCAAGATCCGCAAGGATGCCAAGGCCGCCTCGCGCATCTACCTCGCTACCGACCCTGATAGGGAGGGCGAGGCGATTTCGTGGCATCTGGCCAACGTGCTGGGGCTGGATCCGGCATCCGCGTGCCGAATCGAGTTTCACGAAATTACGGCCACGGCGGTGAAAGCGGCGATCAAAACGCCCCGGCCGATCGACCTGAGCCTGGTGGACGCGCAGCAGGCGCGCCGCGTGCTCGACAGGCTTGTGGGCTATAAAATATCCCCGCTGTTGTGGGCGAAAATACGAAAAGGGCTGTCCGCGGGGCGCGTGCAATCGGTCGCCACCCGCATGATCGTGGACAGAGAGCGCGAAATCGAGGCGTTCATCCCCGAGGAATATTGGACGATTACCACGGCATTTTCCGTGGATGGCTTAAACTTGGACGCAAAGTTTTACGGCCTGAAGGGCGAAAAAAGCGAGCTCAAGGCCGGGCCGGAAGCCGAGGAAGCGCTCAGCTATCTGAAAAACCAGCAATATAAAGTGACTAAGGTGCGCTGGGGCGAAAAGCGCAAGCAGCCCCCCGCGCCCTTTACCACCTCGAACCTTCAGCAGGAGGCGGTCAGGCAGCTGGGCTTCACCACGCGCAAGACCATGCAGATCGCCCAGCAGCTCTACGAGGGCGTGGATATCCAGGGCGCGGGAACCGTGGGCCTTATTTCCTACATCCGTACCGATTCCACCCGCATTTCCGCTGAAATGCTCTCGGCGCTCAGAGAGGCGATTGCCGAGCGCTATGCCCCTGAATACCTGCCCGAAACCCCCAACCAGTTTAAAGGCCGCAAGGGCGCGCAGGACGCGCACGAGGCGATTCGCATTACCGACATCGCCCTTACGCCCGAAGCGGTGAAGGCGTCGCTCTCCCGCGACCAGCTAAGGCTCTATAAGATGATCTACGCGCGAACGTTTGCAAGCCAAATGACGCCCGCCGTGTACGATACGCTATCGGTATCCATCGTGGGCGGCGACGCCGAATTCCGCTTCAGCGGTTCAAAAAAGAAGTTTGCGGGCTTTACCGCGCTATACGAAGAGGGCGCGGACGAGCCGGAAGAAAAAGACGTTGCGCTTCCAAATGTGAAGGAAGGCTTGGCCGCCGCCATCGGCGAGCTTATCAGCGAGCAACACTTTACCCAGCCCCCGCCGCGCTACACCGAAGCTTCGCTCGTGCGCGTGCTGGAAGAAAAGGGCATTGGCCGCCCCTCCACCTACGCGCCGACCATCAGCGTTATTCTGCAGCGCGGCTACGTGGAATCCGAGCGCAAAACGCTGCACCCGACGGAGCTTGGGCGTGTGGTGAACGATATGATGACCAAGTACTTCGACGACATCGTCGATATCCAGTTTACCGCGTCCTTGGAGGAAAAGCTCGACTCCATCGAAGAGGGCGGCATACCATGGCAGGGGGTCGTAGGCGAGTTTTACGAGCCGTTTGAGAAGGAGCTTCAGGTCGCCGAAAAGCAGATCGACAAGGTGCAGGTGGCCGACGAGCCTTCCGACGTCATCTGCGATAAGTGCGGCGCGAATATGGTGTACAAAATGGGCCGCTTCGGCAAGTTCCTCGCGTGCCCCAACTTCCCCGATTGCCGCAATACCATGGCGATCGTGGTGGCGATCGAGGCGCCTTGTCCCAAGTGCGGCTCCAAGATTATCGAGCGGACTTCGCGCAAGGGCCGCAGGTTTTACGGCT
Organism: Eubacteriales bacterium; assembly: GCA_031551255.1. Classification (GTDB taxonomy): domain Bacteria; phylum Bacillota; class Clostridia; order Christensenellales; family UBA1750; genus JAVBNW01. Next base: position 17,705 of record JAVBNW010000022.1, read on the forward strand.
GCGAAAAATATCCGGATTGCGACTTTGTATCCTGGGATATGCCGGTGAGCGACAAATGTGAGCTGTGCGGCGGCTTTATGACGCGCAAGGTGGATAAAAAGGGCGACGTGTATCACATTTGCGCCAGCGAGACGTGCCGCCATCGGGTGCTGGTGGTGAAGGACCAGGACGAGGCGGAAGGCGAGTGAAGGCGACCGTCGTCGGCGCGGGGCTCGCGGGCAGCGAGTGCGCGTGGCAGCTGGCGTCGCGCGGCGTTCACGTAACGCTGGTGGATATGAAGCCCCGGAAGCTTACGCCCGCGCACGTTGCGCCAGGGTTTGCGGAGCTTGTATGCTCCAATTCGCTCAAGGGCGCGCGCGTTACGAGCGCCCCTGGTCTGCTCAAAGAAGAGATGCGCCGCCTACGGTCGCTGATCGTCGCCGCGGCGGATGCAAACCGCGTGCCCGCAGGCGGCTCTTTGGCGGTGGATCGAGACGGCTTTTCAGACTATATTACGCGCGCCCTTACGGAGCATCCGCTCGTATCGGTGCAGCCGCACGAGGCCATATCGATGCCCGAGGCCCCGGCGGTGATCGCCACCGGCCCGCTCACCGCCGATGCCCTTGCGAGGGATATCGCGGCGCGCACAGGCGAAGCGCTGCATTTTTTCGATGCCGCCGCGCCGATCGTCGAACGGGATTCGATCGACTTTGAGCATGCGTTTTTTGCTTCGCGCTATGGCAAGGGCGAGGACGATTACATCAACTGCCCAATGGATAAGGATGAATACCTGGCCTTTCACACGGCGCTGCTCGCGGCGGAAACGGCCGCTGTTCACGGGTTGGACGGAGAACCGAACGTATTTGAGGGCTGCATGCCCATCGAAATCATGGCTGCGCGCGGCGTGGATACCATCAGGTACGGGCCGCTCAAGCCGGTGGGGCTTTACGATCCGCATACCGGGAAAAGGCCCTATGCCGTGCTGCAGCTTCGGCAGGACGACGCGGCGGGCGGGCTTTACAACCTCGTTGGCTGCCAGACCAGGCTTAGGTTTCCCGAGCAGAAGCGGGTATTCGGCCTCGTGCCCGCGCTTGCCCACGCGTCGTTTGCGCGCTACGGCGTGATGCACAGAAACACCTACCTAAATTCTCCCGGCCTTCTTGATCGCAACTTCCGCTTTGCGCCGGGCCTTTATTTTGCCGGGCAGATGACCGGGGTGGAGGGGTATGTTGAATCCGCCGCTTCGGGCATGGTGGCGGGCATCGCGCTGGCGCGGGAGCTTCGCGACGAATCTTCGCCGGAGCTTCCGGGCTTTACCGTGCTCGGGGCGCTCGGCCGCTATATCGCCGCGCCCAACCGCGACTTCCAGCCGATGAACGCAAACTTTGGCATCTTGGATCCGCTCGATCAGAGGATCCGCCAAAAGCAGGAGCGCTACGCCGCCATGGCGGAGCGGTCGCTTGCGTGGATCGATGCGGCGAAGGATCATCTATAGTCGGCCAATCTCAAATTAAGAGCATGCGAGCGGATCTTTTTCCGTATGGCGGCGTCGATCTCCAGTCGGCGTAGTTTAAGGCATTTCACGCCGAAGGCGTATCCCGAAGGGTCGCCTCTTCGCCCTGCGAAAAATCTCTCGCTCGCCTGCATCGATTTTCAATTTGGTCGACCATAGGTTTCGCCAAGGGCTGATGCGCGCTTTATCGGCAAGCCGCAATCTTAATACGGGATTGCTTTTTTTGTCGGAATGCTGTGGTATGGTCGTCGCAGCAAGGAGGCGCGATGGAAATCGTAAAAATGGACAGGGCGCGCGCTGAGGAATACCTCGCGTGGCGCTACGATCCGCCCTACGAATTCTACAACACCCCGCCACATGCGTTGGAAGAAACGCTTGCGGAGATTCTTTGCGACAATGGGATACACTACTTCAGCGTGCTGGATGAAAGCCTCCTGTTTGGAATGTACGAGTATTCGTTTGAGGGCGGCGCAATGGAGATCGGGCTAGGCATCCGGCCGCAATCTACAGGGCAGGGTAAGGGCCGTGCGTTTGTGGAGTCATGCATCGCCTTTGGAAGGGATAAGTACGCCTATCGGGGAAAGATTGTGCTGCGCGTGGCAGATTGGAACGAGCGCGCGATTTACGTCTATGAGCAACTGGGCTTCGTTCGGATAGAGCGCATAAGCGCCCTGTCGTACGGCGAGCCCGTCGTATTCATCCGCATGGAGAGGGAAGCATAAGGAGGGAAGGCATATGCTTTTTGAGGGCACGACCATCGTGTGCGTTAGAAAGGCGGGCGCGTGTGCGATCGCAGGAGACGGACAGGTTACCATGGGAGAAAAGACCATCATGAAGGGCACCGCGAAAAAGGTGCGTCGCCTGTTCCACGGCAAGGTGGTTGTGGGCTTCGCGGGCGGGCTTGCCGACGCACTGACGCTGTGCGAAAAATTTGAGGGATGCTTGGAGCAATATGCGGGCAACTTGGCGCGCGCTGCGGTGGAGCTCGCCAAGTTCTGGCGCGAGGACAAGGCGCTTCGCAAGCTCGAGGCGCTGCTGCTCGCGTGCGACGGAACCGATATGCTGCTCATCTCGGGCTCGGGCGATGTGATCGAGCCGGACGACGACGTGCTCGCCATAGGTTCGGGCGGCAACTTTGCGCTGGCCGCGGCGCGCGCTCTCGTGCGCGAAACCGAGCTGCCCGCCAAAGACATCGCCCGCAAGGCGCTTACCATCGCCTCGGAGATTTGCGTTTTTACCAACGGAAACATCATCGTGGAGGAGGTGTAGCGCGTGGAGAACAAAAACATGACGCCCCGGCAGATCGTCGAGGCGCTGGATCATTACATCGTGGGGCAGGATGCCGCCAAGCGCGCGGTGGCCATCGCGCTGCGCAACCGCTACCGTAGGTCCAGGCTCGACGAGGAGCTCAGGGAAGACATCACCCCCAAGAATATTTTGATGATGGGCCCCACGGGCGTCGGCAAAACCGAAATCGCCCGTCGTCTCGCGCGGCTGGTGGATGCGCCGTTTGTGAAGGTGGAGGCCACGAAGTTTACCGAAGTGGGCTATGTTGGGCGGGATGTGGATTCCATCGTGCGCGATCTGGTCGAGGCTGCCGTGCGCATGATCAAGGAGCGCATGATGCGCGAGGTGGAGCTGGAGGCGGCGCGAAACGCCGAGGAACGCCTGCTGGATGCCCTGCTCGACGCCGAAGGCGGCGCCCCCAAGCGCGCGCCCAACCCGATCGAGCAGCTGCTCGGCTCCGTGCGCCAGCCCGACCTGCCGCCAGAGGAGCAAAAGCAGCGTATGAGCCGCCGCGAGGAACTGCGCGAGAGCCTTCAGAGGGGCGATTTGGAGGGCGAGCAGGTGGAGATCGAGGTGGAGGAATCCACGCCGACGGAAAACTTGCCCGGCACGGACATCAACATGAACGATGTGCTCGGCTCCATTCTGCCCAAGAAGAAAAAGCTGCGCCGGGTGACGGTGGTGGAGGCGCGCAGGCTTTTGACGCTTGAGGAGGCGCAAAAGCTGATCGACATCGATGCGGCGACTTCTGAAGCTGTGGCCGCGGCGGAGCAAAACGGCATCGTGTTCATCGACGAGATCGACAAGATCGCCGGGCGCTCGCAAGCGGGCAGCGGGCCGGACGTGTCCCGCGAGGGCGTGCAGCGCGATATCCTTCCCATCGTGGAGGGGTCGACGGTCAACACCAAGTATGGCCCGGTGAAGACCGATCATATGCTCTTCATCGCCGCGGGCGCGTTCCACGTGGCGAAGGTGACCGACCTGATCCCCGAACTGCAGGGGCGCTTCCCGATTCAGGTGGAATTAAACCCTTTGACGCGCGAGGACTTCAGGCGCATCCTCACCCAGCCGCAAAACGCGGTGATCACTCAGTACAAGGCGCTGCTTAAGGTGGAGGGCGTGGAACTTTCCTTCGACGACGACGCGCTGGACGCGGTGGCCGATATCGCCGTGCGAGTGAACGAACGCTCGGAAAACATCGGCGCGCGGCGGCTGCATACGGTGATCGAACAATTGCTGGACGAGATTTCCTTTGCCGCCGGCGAAAATGGCGACGAGAGCGTTTCGATTGACCGCGCGTATGTCGAGAAACAACTCGGGGATATTTTGCGGGAGGACAATGTCAGGGGACAGATCTTCTAAAAGGCCCGGCGGATTGCTTTCGGTTTGATGTTTTGCTATGCGGAAGCAATCCGCCGGAGCCGCAGGAAAGGGGCTGCGGCCCTTCTCCCGCGACCTCGCCTCGAAGAAGGACGTCTTTCAACCACTTTTTTTAGCGGTCGCGGCTGTTCTACGAGGAAATGGGATGCTCGAAAGGGCATTCCATTGTTTGTTTTGGGGGATATCGGTGATACAATGAAATAAATTGAAAGACGGGAATACAGATGCGGGGAGGGATTGTGCATAAAATCTTCTTTAAGAAAACTGAAAAGGGAGATCGTTTCCGATCGCCGCCTTGCGCAAAAGTTTTACCGGGGGCAGGGGGAGAAGGTGTCGGTCGAGCTTTCATACGGCTCGATGGACGAGCTGTTCAACCCGGCCCTATGCACGCCCGAAGTGCCGCTTGCGCATTCGGAATTTTTTGACGCGCTTGATCGGGCCTTTGAGAGCTTTCCCACCCGCATGCAGATCGATTTGCGTGTGCGGGTGGACGGCTGCGATCCATGCCGGATCGCCGGTTATGTCAACGCCAACCTACGCATGCACGTCAAGGCTCTGCTCAGGGAGCAAAAGCGCGACCGCAATCTATGCCTTCTCTTGCTGGCGGCGGGTTGCGGGCTGTTGGTGCTGAGCTACCTATGCGGGGAATTATTTCCGTCGGCGCTGCTGTTTGACGTGATCAACATCACAGGATCGCTACTCATTTGGAGCGCCGGAGAGCGCTTTTACCTCGATCGCGCCAGGGAACGCTTTTTGTGCCGAAAATACCTTGCGCTGATCGAAAAAATGGAGCGCGCTCCTAAGGATTGATGTAGTCGCCCGCTCTTCCTGCGTGCGGTTGCTTGTGCTATACTGGGCAAAAAGGAGGAATGCCGCGTGAAGAAAGTTCTCGTGCTTTGGGATGATCAGTATCATCCGTATCAGGCGATCGAGGAGGCGCTTGCAAAGGCGCTGCCCGCGAGCGAATGGGATGTAACCGCCACGACCGATCCGGCGGATCTGGACCGCCTGCCTGCGGATTTGGATCTTCTTGTGTTCTTTTCCAACCGCAAGCCCGCGCACATGCCCGAGGGCGAGTGGCGCGCCGAGGGCATACAGCTCCAGTGGCTGCGCCGCATAGAAGAGGGCGGCGTCGGCGCGCTACTCATCCACGCGGGCCTTACCGGCTACCCCGACCGCTCGATCGTGCACACGCGCATCGCCCGGGGCAGGTTCATTCGTCACCCCGAGCACTGCATGACCTCCTTCATCCCGGCGACGGACAAGAAGGATCATCCTGTGCTCGAGGGCGTAGATGCCTTCTACGGCGACGACGAGCACTACATGTGCGCGGTGGATACCGCGGGCGTCGAGCCGTTGGCGTACGCCACTTCCGAGCACGGCACCTCCATCGCCGCGTGGACGCACCAAGCGGGCAAAGGGCGCGTGGTGTGCGCGTGCCCCGGGCACTTTAAGGCGATTTTCAACAAGCCCCAAATGATCCGGCTCATGAATAACATGGCGCGCTATGCCGCGCGAGGCTGGCAAGAATAGGAGGCTTTGCTTATGACCGTCGCTCCTTTTCAAAAGGCATACCGGTGGTATAAGGGCAATTTGCACACCCATACCACCCGTTCGGACGGCGCGTTTTCCCCGAAGGATACCGTGGCGCTATATGCCGCCCTGGGCATGGATTTTCTCGCGCTGACGGATCACCGCCAGTTCGCGGACTTTGCCGCGATGGATGAAAAGCTGGGCGATCTTTTGCTGATCCCCGGCGTCGAGGCGGATATTAACTTTGAAGATGCGTTCAAATGCCACCACATGGTAGCGCTCGCGCCCGACACGGGCTTTGCGGGCGGCTTTGCGCACGGCGATCCGGTGGATCTTGGACGCCCGGCCAAAGGCCCTGCGGACGGCCAGGCTTTGATTGATTATTTAAACGCCAAGGGCTGCGCGGTCTTCCTCGCGCATCCGGTCTGGTCGCGCACGGAACTGAGCGACTTTGTGGACTTTCAGGGGCTCGTGGGCATGGAGGTGTACAACCACTTTTGCTATTACGACGGCAACACCTCGACCGCCTCGGTGTACTGGGATTCGCTGCTTCGCCGCGGCAAGCGCGTGTGGGGGCTCGCCACCGACGACTACCACCGCCATAGCGGCGCGCGCAACGCGGGCGGCGGGTGGATCGCCGTCAACGCGCCCGAGCTCTCTGCCCGCGCGGTGGTGGATGCGATCCGGGAAGGAAGGTTCTATGCGTCTTCCGGGCCGGAGATCTACGATTTTCGCTATGAAGACGGCGTTGTGAGCGTGGAATGCTCGCCGGTTTCGGATATCCACTTCATCCAGTGGGAGATGCCGGGTTTTACTGTGAGCGCGGAAGCGGGGGGCACGATTGCGGGTGCATCGCATAAGGTCGATACCCGCTACACCCGCTATGTCCGCGCCGAATGCGTGGATGCCGCCGGACACACGGCCTGGACGAACCCCATTTTCCTTTCGGACGACCCGGCGATTCGCTGATAGCGACAGGCAAAAGACAAGAGGCGGGGGCATTGCCCCCGCCTCGGCGTTGTGTCGAACTGCGTCAGCCAACGTCCGCAAACCCGGCCGCAGATGGTTAAGCTGACTACCGCAATGTCGGGGCAAAAGAGTGGATAGACGTAGATAATGCTTATTTAGATACCGCGGAATCGTACCGGGCAAAATATAGATACTGTACAGCCAAGTACCGCTACTCCCGAATGCGTTTTTCCTTTTTTAGGCGGCTGATTTTCTTTCGGTAAATATGCCCCCAGGCAATAAAGAACAGCGATGCAATCACAAGCAACCCACCGAAAACGGCGTTGACAAAGAAACTGTAGCCGAAAGTGACCGGTAGTGGAAAAATGGCATAGTAAAAAAGTAATAGTGCCGTGCCGAGTTCCCCGCAGGCAATCGCCGTCCAGATCGCGTTCAGCATGCGGTAGTGCGAGAGCCTCGAATCCATATCGCTGTAAATGTTGAAGGAGCCGTCTTCGGCCTTTTTTCTAAAATAAGTCCAGTTACCGGTGTGGGTGACCATTTCCGCCCCAAGGTCTTGCATGAATTGCACGTAATCGATACTTTTGTTCACCGGTTCTTTCAGCAGCTCGATGCGGCTAATATACTGCCCTGGTTCACACTCTTGAAAATCATACCGCCAGCCTGCATGCCCTACCAGTGCCCAGCCCTCGGCACACATTTCGTTAAGCCATTTTTCCTCTTTTTCGTAATCTAAAAAGGCCTTCTTAACTGTTTTCATCCCAATTCTCCTTTCACGGCTTTTGTGCCATTGGCAGACAATTCTTCGAGCCGCACCAGTTCCTGTTCCACGGTCCGTTTGCCCAAATCCGTGATGGCGTATTCTTTTTTACGCGAGTTTTTGCCATCCCCCACGCTTTTTATCCACTGCTTTTCAACCAGTGTGTTAATGGCTCCGTATAAAGTTCCGGCCCCCAAATGTACCCGGCCGTTACTCATTTCGCCTATTTTTTGCATCACCGCATACCCGTGTCGGGGTGTGTACAACGACAGCAGAATGTAAAAAACAGCCTCTGTCAGCGCCCCCTGCCCTGTGTGTTTCAAATGGTCACCTCCTCTTATTACGTTTTACGGTATATCGCACACCGTAATAAAAGTATATCGGTAAACGTAATAGTTGTCAAGAAAATATTGGACTTTTCAGGCAAACAATAGCGCCCCCATTTTATCGAAGATAAAGTGGGGGCGCTATTGTTTGCCGTACAGTACGCCAATGCTGTCCAAATGTCTTGCAATCAGGTGCATAAATAGAATTTCATGATGATTGACGTAAAGGCATGCTACTCATCTTTGCAGGTTATCAGGCGCGCGATCGTCGCCACCGCGTTGTCGTAATCCACCGGCTTGCCGATATGCCCGTCCATGCCCGATTCGAGCGCCAGCTCGATATCCTCTTTAAAGACGTTGGCGGTCATCGCCACGATGGCCACCTTTTTCGCGTCGGGCCGGGCAAGCGAGCGGATGTGCCGCGCCGCGCCACAGCCGTCGAGCACCGGCATTTGCATGTCCATCAAGATCAGGTCGTAGTACCCCACGGGGGACGCGCAGAACATGTCCACGGCGATTTCTCCATTCGCGGCCTCCTCCATCGCCATGCCCGTATCAGCGAGAAGCTCGGCGATGATGATGCGGTTGATCTCCACGTCATCTACCACGAGCGCGCGCAGGGATGAAAAATCGATCGCGGGCGCAGAAAAGGCGGAGGGGCCCTCGGCGCGGTCGCTTTCTTTTTGCGCGCCGTTCTGCTGTGCGATCCTCGCCTTGATGGTGAAGGAGAATGTGCTGCCCTTGCCCTTTTCGCTCGTAACCCAGATGGAGCCGCCCATCATCTCAACGATCACTTTGGAAATGGCAAGGCCGAGCCCTGTCCCTCCAAAGCGCCTAGTCACGCCGAGGTCGGCCTGCACAAAGGGCCTAAACAGCCTCTGCGTCTCTTCCGCCGTCATGCCGATCCCTTCATCCTGCACGTCAAAACGGAATGCCGCCCACCCTTCCTCAGCTTCCAACTCGGCTACGCAAAGAGCGACGTTTCCCTGTTGATTGGAGAACTTAAACGCGTTGGATAGAAGGTTGACGAGCACCTGATTCAGGCGCAGCGAATCGGCGATGAGCCTGTCGTTTTGTATTTCGCCTTTCTTGAGCGAAAAGGTTACCTTGCCCGTGTGCGATTTGGAGCTTACCATGGAAACGACGAAATCCAGATCGTCGCTCAGGGAAAATTCCACATCGGAAAGCTCCAGTTTGCCCGCCTCGATCTTGGACATATCCAGTATGTCGTTGATGATGCCCAACAGGTGAACGGATGAGCTTTCGATTTGGTTGATGCAAGTCTTCATCTTTGCCGGGTCTTCCGATTTGCGGGCGATTTGCGTCATGCCGATGATCGCGTTCATCGGCGTGCGGATCTCGTGCGACATCTGCGATAAGAAGTCGCTCTTGGCGCGGCTGGCCTGTTCGGCTTCTTCCTTGGCGCGATGCAGGCTCGTAATATCGGATAGGACGAACATCATGCAGCCTGTCGGCTCCTGGGCGTCGCCATTCTTTCCGGCGGCCAAGTGCAGCGATAGAGAATACGCATAGGTGGACTCATCCCCGCCTGCGACGGATACGGTGCGCTCGATACTGCCTGCGGCGTGGTCGCTCAAGGCATCGCCTACGGTCTTAGCCCAATCCGCAGAAGGATCCAGAAGGGCCGCCAACTCCATGACATCGGCTCCTTCCTTTTCGAGCCCGTGCAGCGCGAGAAAGGCGTACATCGCCCGATTGGCGTGCACCATGTGCCCGCTGCCGTCGAAAAAGCCGATGGCTTCGGGCAGGTTGTCAAGATGCTCGCCAAATGCTTCCAAACTTCGATTGGCGGCATAGACAATGCGCCCATAATCTCCAGGATAGTCGGAGTTGAGAATCCGCTCGTTAAGCCGGCCGGACCGGGCCGCCCTAAGCAGGTTGCCGGTATCCGAGATCAGGCCTGAAATGTTTTCGGCTACGGATTGGAACACATGGGAAAGTTGGCCGATCTCGTCCCTTCGCTTAAGAAGAGATTGCGGTATGCCCAGCGCGAGATTCCCGTTTGCCAGGCGGTAGGCGTTTTCTGCGATGATGTTGAGCGCATTGGTAAATAGATGCCGCATGCTGCCCGCATGGATGGCGGCAAACAGCGAAAAGGCCAGCAGCATGACCAGCACGATGATGTTCCGGTAGACATCGACCTGCTTTTTCATGGGGGAGATATCGATGTCGGTGCCTACAAAGGCGACGACATCATTGCGGCTATTGAGAACAGGGTAGTAGGAATAGTACAGCTCGCCGAACCGGCTGTCGAGGTAATACTCCGCCTTTTCAAAACCCTTGCCGGTCGCCAATACTTCTTCGCCGCCGGGGAACAGGCTCTTTTCGTCCGTAATCCCCAGCGCGTGCCGGCCCCGTTCTTCTTCGTAGGACGAATCGTATATATAGGTGAAGTTTTCCGGTATGCCCGTATCCGCCATGATGTAGAAGTACTTCGCGTTGATGCTGGCGCGAAACGCGCTGAGCCTTTGGATCATTGCGCCGTACTCCGCATCTTCCTCAAGGGTGCGCGCATAGCGCTCAATTGCGTCGCCGTCGATCAGCAGCGCCGCCTGAAGATTGCATTGTAAGCTTTCCTCGTTGCAATAATCGTAGTACATTTGCCTGAACATAGAATAGCTGATATAGGCGAGGGCGGATGCCATCACAAAAAAGCACACGCACGCCGCGATGTAGACATGAAATACGGAGCTGTAGCGAAGCTTCACATTCGCGTAATCGCCATGCTTTTTGTTTTTGCCGCTCAAAGTAAATCCCCCACATCGAGCGATTCCCAAACGCGTCCGGCCATAAGCGGGAAAGGCCAAGCGCATATGTGCCTATTATAGCAGTTATCCTTGCCTACCGCCAGATCCATTCAGGCAAGCCTGCGATAACCCACCGTGCCGAAAAAGCCGAAGTATGCGCGGAAGATTCCGTTATAATTAACGCAGCGCCCGGCAATAGCGGGCGCTAGCAGATTGCCACAAAAGCCGTGGCAGCCTGCGTTCTTTGGGAGGTTTGGAGGGCAGGGCCCTCCAAATGCAATCGCCCGCCGGCGACATGCGCGGCGAAGCGAGCGGCTGGAATCGCCTCGTAACAGGCGATTCCAGCTTCCTTGCGTTTTTGCCGACCGGGCGCGTAGTGCCAAAGCAAAAACGGCGTTTCGCCAAATCAAAAAAGTGGCGCAGCACTTTTTTGACAAACTACACAGCGCCCGCCAATAGCGGGCGCTGTGTTCAATGCAAGAGTTGGATTTTTTATGAAACGCTCGGTTGCCTGCGCGCCTTGCGGGGCTTGGAAGACCCGGTTTGCGGGCGGCGCATGGAGCGCGGAACATCGGTTTCGAACAATGTCGGCCGGGCGGCTTTCTTGGCGGCTTCCAGCGTGATCACGCAGCGCCCGATGTCTTCCTGGCTGGGCAGCTCGTACATCACATCCAGCATGATCTCCTCAATTACCGCGCGGAGCCCGCGCGCGCCGGATTTGCGCTCGATCGCCGTGCGGGCGATATACCGAAGCGCATCGTCGTCGAAATCCAGCGTGATGCCGTCCATTTCAAACAGGCGGCTGTACTGCTTGCACAGCGCATTGCGCGGCTCGGTAAGAATGGCCACCAGTGCGTCCTCGTCGAGCTGATGCAGCGTGACGACCACCGGCAGACGGCCCACAAATTCGGGGATCAGGCCGTATTTGAGAAGATCCTGCGGTTGAATCTGCTCTAAAATCGCGCCGACGTCGCGCTCTTCGCGGGAGCGGACATCCGCGCCAAAGCCCAGAGTCTTGTGGCCCACGCGGTTTTGGATGATCTGCTCGATACCGTCAAACGCGCCGCCGCAGATGAAGAGGATGTTGGAGGTATCGATCTGTATAAACTCTTGATGGGGATGCTTGCGCCCGCCCTGCGGGGGAACGGAGGCGACCGTGCCCTCGAGAATTTTCAGCAGCGCCTGCTGTACGCCTTCGCCGGATACATCTCTAGTGATGGAAGGGTTGTCGCTCTTGCGGGAAATCTTATCGACTTCGTCGATGTAGATGATGCCCTTCTCGGCGCGTTCTACGTCGTAATCCGCTGCCTGTATCAGCTTAAGCAGGATGTTTTCTACATCCTCGCCCACATAACCGGCCTCGGTGAGCGCCGTAGCATCGCCGATGGCGAGCGGCACGTTTAGGATGCGCGCAAGCGTCTGCGCGAGGAAGGTTTTGCCGCAGCCCGTCGGGCCCAGCATCAGGATGTTGGATTTTTGCAGCTCGACATCGCCCTTGCGGGTTTCGGTGGAGATGCGCTTGTAGTGGTTGTACACCGCGACGGACAAGGTTTTTTTCGCCTGTTCCTGCCCTACGATGTACTCATCCAGAAGCTTTTTAAGCTCCATGGGCTTGGGCAGATCCGCCAGGGACATGCCGCTGGCGTCATGGAAATCTTCGTCGATGATCTCCTGGCAAAGGTCGATGCATTCGTCGCAGATGTACACGCCGGGGCCTGCGACGAGGCGGCGCACCTGCTCCTGCGTCTTAGCGCAGAAGGAACATTTTACCTGCTTGGCTTTTTCTTCGTACTTAGTCATGCTTCACCTCGTGGCGTAATGGGGCGGCTACCTTCGCGGGGCGACGATCTTATCGACAATACCGTATGCGAGCGCTTCGTCGGCGGTGAGGAAATGGTCGCGCTCGACATCCTGCTCCACTTTTTCAAGCGGCTGGCCGGTGCGCTGTGCGAGGATCTCGCTCATTCGACGCTTGGTGCGCTGTAAGTGTTCAGCGTGAATCATAATGTCGGTCGCCTGGCCGCGCATGCCGCCGACGGAGGGCTGGTGGATCATGATTTCGCTATTGGGCAGCGCGGCGCGCTTGCCCTTGGCGCCGGCCGCCAGAAGGAAGGCGCCCATCGAGGCCGCCATGCCGATGCACAGCGTGGAAACCTCGCATTTGACGTACTGCATGGTATCGTAAATCGCCATGCCCGCGGTGATGGAGCCGCCCGGGGAATTGATGTAGAGGTTGATATCCTTGTCGGGGTCATCCATTTCAAGGAACAGCAGCTGGGCCACGATGGAGTTGGCCATGTTATCCTCCACCTCGCCGGTGACGAACACGATGCGGTCTTTGAGCAAACGGGAGTAGATATCGTAGGAGCGCTCTCCGCGGTTGGTCTGTTCAATAACATAGGGAATTAAGCTCATGTATACTATACCTCCTTGGGCGTGGTTTGTATCAGCAAGTGTACCGGAAAATTATTCGGAAGCTTCGTCTTCGGGCGCATCCGCCTTCTTCTTGCGCACCGCGGGCTTTTTGGCGGGCTTTTCCTGGCCGTCCTCAGCCTTAGATGCTTTCTTGGCGGCCTTTTTCGGCTTTTCGTCTTCTTCCTTGGGCGCGGGCTTTTCGTAAACGGCGCTGCTGCGCAAAAGCGCAAGCACCATTTCGCTCGCCGCGGCATCGCGCATATATTCCCAATCGCGCTCGGTCATGCTCTCTTTAAAGTCCGCCGTTTCGCGGCCCATATCCTTGGAAACTTTTGTGATTTCGGCTTCCACCTGCTCGTCGCTCGGCTCAAAGTTCTCCTTTTTGCGAATCGCTTCAAGCACCAGCTCGGCCTTGACGCGATCCTCCGCATCGGGGCGATACTGCTCGCGAACCTGATCGGGCGTTTGGCCGGTCATCGCCAGGAAGTTGTCGATCGTCATGCCCTGGTACATCAGGCGCATCTGGAAATCCCTGAGCATGTTATCTACCTGCGTATCGATCATCGCCTGGGGAATATCCATTTCGCTCACCGCGACCGCCGCCCGAATCAGCTCGTTATCGCTGCGGTTCTGGGCTGTGCGCTCGGCGCTCTCTTCGAGTTTGGACCGGATGTCCGCCTTGTATTCCTCCAAGGTGTCAAACTCGGATACGTCTTTGGCAAAATCGTCGTCCAGCTCGGGCAATTCCTTCTTTTTGTTTTCGTGAAGTTTTACATGGAATACCGCTTCTTTGCCGGCCAGATCTTCAGCTCTATAGTCGGCGGGGAAGGTGACGGTAATATCGCGCTCCTCGCCGCTTTTCATGCCGATAAGCTGCTCTTCAAAGCCCGGGATGAACGTGCCCGAGCCGATGTCCAGCGGCATGCCCTCCGATGCGCCTCCCTCGAAGGCGGCGCCGTCTACCGTGCCAAGGTAATCGATGGTGGCGCGGCTGCCGTTTTCGACGGGCTCGTCCGTCTCCACCCAGCGGGCGATGCGGTCCAACGCGGTCTTTATCTGTTGATCGACCTGCTCCTCGCTCACTTCCCAGGTAGGTTCGGTGGCCTTAAGGCCCGTATATTCGCCCAGCGTTACGTCTGGCGACACATAAACTTCAAGCGAGAACGTAAGCGGCTCGCCGCCGCCGATGTTGCCCCATTCGATGTCGGGCTGATCCACCGGCTTTAGGTCGTTTTCTTCGATCGCCTGGCGGTAGACGGTCGGAAACAGTTCGTCGATCGCGTCCTCGTAAAAGATACCCTCGCCGTACATCCTTTCGACGACCTTGCGGGGGGCTTTTCCGCGCCGGAATCCCGGTACCTGGATTTTTCCAATATTTTTGCGATAGGCAGAGGCCATAGCCTGTTCAAACGCTTCTACGTCAATGGTAAAATCCAGCTTGACGCGGTTGGACGAGAGTTTTTCGACGGACACACTCATGTGCGGGTACCTCCCAATTACAAACAAGTAGGTTCGGCAAAGCGGGCACGCCCACCTTACAATCCATAGAATACTATCATAGGAAACCTAATTTTGCAATGTTTCCCGCGGTAAACGGGCTCGCTTCGACGATTTTTAACCCCCTGTTTCCTATGCGGCGTATGGAAGTAACGCCGCCGCCCCCCGTGCGGGTTTATCGGCGTGCGACCGGCAGGAAAATAGGCGCGTTGCGGCGAAAGTAAGGGCAGGATAAAGGGGGATGCGGATGGATTTTTTGCGTGCGCTTGCCGGGGAGAGGTTGTTGTTTGACGGCGGCATGGGAACGATGCTGCACGCGGCGGGAATCGATGTGGGGGATTGCCCGGAGCTTTTGAACGTTACGAGCCCTGCGGTTGTGTCGGATATACACGCGCAGTATGCCAAGGCGGGCGCGCAGGCGGTGGAGACCAACTCGCTGGGGCTCAACGCCGTATCGCTTGAGCGGCACGGGCTTGCGCAAAGGCTTGAGGAGCTTACGCGAGCCGCGGTGCGCTGCGCGCGCGAGGGGGTGGGAGACGGCGTCTTCGTCGCGCTATCCGTAGGCCCCACCGGCGGCATGCTCGCCCCTCTTGGCGATCTTTCGTTCGAGCGGGCGTACGAGGCCTACCGCCGCCAGGTCGTCGCCGGCGCGGATGCGGGCGCGGATGTGATCTACATCGAAACTATGGCGGATATCGCCGAGGCGCGCATTGCGCTTATGGCCGCGAAGGAACACACCCGCCTTCCTGTTTGCGTGTCCTACACCTACGAGGGCGGGCTTCGGATGCTGATGGGCGGCACGCCCGCCGGCGCGGCGGCGATTTCCGCGGCCGCGGGCGCGGATGCGATCGCCACCAACTGCTCGGGAGGGCCGGAGCAGTTGCTTGCCGTGCTCGAGGCCACGCGCGCCTCGTCCGATTTGCCGATGATCGTGCAGCCCAACGCGGGGCTGCCCAGCGTGGTGGGCGGGGTGACGCGCTTTCCTCTCGACGCCCGGGCTATGGCTCCGATGATGCTG
Organism: Eubacteriales bacterium; assembly: GCA_031551255.1. Taxonomy (GTDB): domain Bacteria; phylum Bacillota; class Clostridia; order Christensenellales; family UBA1750; genus JAVBNW01. The sequence goes on from JAVBNW010000022.1 coordinate 33,150, forward strand.
CCCATCCTTAAGGCCGGCGCCGCGGCGATCGGCGGCTGTTGCGGCACCACGCCCGAACACATCGCCCTTTTCCGCGACGCGATGGCGGGCTTTAAAGCCCCTCCCGCTCCGGCGTGCGATCCTGCGCCGACGCTATATTCGCAGCGCGCGGGCATTGCCCTTGAGGATGCGCGAAATGCGCTCTTCGAGGTGGAGGGCGATCTTGACGCGCTGTATGACGCAGACCCCGATGCAAAGGCGGTGCTGATCGACCTTGGCGGGCTTGTGCCGGACGCGGTTGCCGCGCTGCTTGAGGAGGCCTCCTTGATCGTGCGCGCGCCGCTGTGCTTTAAGGTTTCGTCGGATGAACAGGCGGAAGCGGCGCTGAGGCGTTACGCGGGCATAGCGGGCGTAGCGGGCGTATCTGAGCAGGTGCGCAAACGCTACGGCGCGTTGGCGCTGTAGACCGAATGCCCATGCGGATTGTTTCGCTCGTTCAAGACGACGCGCTGTGGGAAAGCCTCGCCCAATATGCGAACGATTGCTCCTGGCGCGCCGGAAAAACGCTGGCCGGGCAAATGCGGGAAGAGGGCTTTTCCGGCTGGGAGAGGGTATTCGTCGCGCTGGATAACGGCGCGATCGCCGGCTATTGCACGCTGACCGAGCGCGATTGCATACCCGATGTTCCCTATACCCCCTATATCGGCTTTGTTTTTGTCGGCGAAGCCTATCGGGGCATGCGCCTGAGCGAAGCGCTGATCCGCTTTGCGTTGGCGTATGCGAAGGAACTGGGTTTTCAATGCGTATACCTCATCAGCGACCACGTAAACCTATACGAAAAGTACGGATTTGTTAAGGTCGACGAGAAACAGGCTCCGTGGGGCGCGATGGAGACGATTTTTATGCATTCCACGTAGAACGGGCCGTCATTCGCGCCTTTGCACTATGTGAAGTTGCCTTTTGGAAACTTATGCCTTGCGCTATATTTGCCAATCCCGGTTCGTTTTAATTCCGCCGTGGCATACTACCTGCGAAGTTCACAGGCGGGTGATTGAACTATGGATTTGTTTACCATCATCATGCTCATCCAATTGGCGTGTACTATCGTAATGGGGCTCTACTTTTTCAGGCAGCTGCGCGCGAGCAAGGGTGCGCCCCCCACGCGCAAGGCGCAGGAATCCGGAAGGGAGCTCGACAAGCTGCGCAGGATGCGGCAGGTCAGCCTTGCGACGCCGCTTTCCGAGCGCGTCAGGCCGCGCACATTCGAGGAGATCATAGGCCAGGAAGACGGCATCGAGGCGCTTAAGGCCGTGCTGTGCGGGCCGAACCCCCAACACGTGATTATCTACGGGCCGCCGGGCATCGGCAAGACGTGCGCGGCCCGGCTCGTGCTGGAGGAAGCGATCAAGCAAGGGCTCTGCTTTCGGCCCGACGCGCCGTTCATCGAGGTGGATGCGACATGCGTTCGCTTTGACGAGCGTGCGATTGCCGACCCGTTGATCGGCTCCGTGCACGACCCCATCTACCAAGGCGCGGGGCCGTTGGGGCAGCAAGGGGTGCCACAGCCCAAGCCCGGCGCCGTGACCCGTGCGCATGGGGGTATTTTGTTCATCGATGAGATCGGCGAAATGCACCCGATCCAGATGAACAAGCTGCTCAAGGTGCTCGAGGACAGGCGCGTGATGCTGGATTCCGCCTATTATACCGAAGGGGACCCGGCCATACCTAAGCATATTCACGATATTTTCAAAAACGGGCTTCCTGCGGATTTCCGCCTCGTGGGGGCTACTACGCGCAGCCCGCGCGACCTGCCGCCCGCAATACGCTCGCGCTGTATGGAAGTGTTCTTCCGGCCGCTGACTGCGGAAGAGACCGCGAGAATCGGCCGGGGGGCGGCGCAGAATGCCGGTTTCGCGCTGGGCGATGAAGCCGCCCTCGCGGTGGGCGAGTTTTCGCAGGGCGGGCGCGACGCTGCCAACATCGTGCAGGTGGCGGCGGGGCTTGCCAGGCGCGAGCGGCGCGAGGAGATCACCGCTTCGGATATCGAATGGGTTGCGCGCGCCGGGGCGTACGACAGGCGGCACGAGCGGGGCGTCACGGGCGGCTGCGAGGTGGGCAAGGTGAACGGCCTGGCGGTAGTGGGCTCCTTGGGGGCCGTGCTGGCCATCGAGGCGATTGCCCGGCCGGCGCGGCGCGGCGAAGGCGTGTGGCAGGTGACCGGTATTGTGGAGGAAGAAGAGCTTTCCGACGGCGCGCGCAAGATGCGCAGGCGCTCCACCGCGTCGGCAGCGGTGCAGAACGTGCGCACGGCACTTCGGCGCGCGGGCGTAGATACGGAGAGTTTCGACGTGCACATCGACTTCCCCGGCGGCATGCCCGTGGACGGCCCTTCGGCGGGCGTCGCGATGGCGGCTGCGGCCTATTCGGCCATTCGAGGGATACCCGTGGATGGAAGCGTTGCGATGACCGGCGAGGTATCGATTCTGGGCGAGGTTCTGCCGGTGGGCGGCGTGCCTGCCAAGGCGCTCGCGGCGGGGCGTGGCGGAGCCCGGCTCGTGCTGGTGCCTCGGGATAACTATCGAGAGGATCTTAGGGCCGAGGGCGCGCAGGTGACGGCGGTCGATACGCTTGAACAGGCTCTGGCGCTGTGCCTGGCTCCGCCCGAAGAAATCGGCGAAGGCGCAGGCCACGCGGCAGTGGCAACGAACGGCGTGTTTGCCGCGAAGGGCCCGGCGGACTGCCTGTAGCAAATACGACGAGACGGCGACAAAAAGCCGCTGTGCAAATGGATTGCGCAGCGGCTTTCATCATGACCGCGTAAAACGATTCCGAAAGGATTATTTGAGAATCGTTATCTTGCCGATCAGCGGCAACGGCTTCATGTGGCCACCGGCGGCATTGACGATGCCCATGATCGCCAGCACGATCCAGAAAATCCACTCGAAGCTTAAAATGAGGATCAGGATCCAACCGATAACCGGGATAAACGCAAGAATAAACGACAGGATGGCGTAGGCGACCCAGTAAGCGACCTGCGAGATGGCCAGCACGAGCCCTTGGTTTGCGTGAAAGCGGGCAAACGGAGAATCCTTGGCGGCGAAGATGGGCACGAGCACCAGTATGCCCAGATAGGCCAGAATACCCATAGCCTTGTTGTTCGCGGCATCCTGCTCGGGCGTTGCGGCGTAGGCGCCGCCTGCGGGTTGCTGAAAATTCGGGTTGGCCGCCCCCGTCGCAGCCTGAGTACCGCAGGAAGGGCAAAATTGGACGTCGTCGCCGATCTGGGCGCCGCATTTTGGACAATAAGCCATAAAAATCCCCCTACTCTCCTGTATATTCTTTCCGTTTAGTATAGCAGAAGCATAGGGGGCTGTATGCAATTTTTTCCGTTTTTGTCATACTTTTTCGAAAAAACTATGTGCTACGGCAAAAGGTAGAGGGCTATACGCCTAAAATTCTCGCCGGATTGTCACACAGCACCGCTTTGGCGACCGCAAGCGCGCGGTCGGTCGACATCTCGCCCGCGAGTACCTTGCGGGAAAGCGTCTTGCAGACGTTCTCCCTCGCCAGCGCTTGGTGCCCGTATACGCCGTCGACAAAGCAATAGTCGCCGCCGAACGCGCTGATTTTGCTAAACGGCACCGCGTCGAGCCACTCGTCCAGCGCCAGCATGCACGCGCGCGGCGAGATGATGTGCCCCCAGCACATATCGATATACGCGTTGGCAAAGTTTTTGCACAGCGCGCCCAGCTCGCCCATGAAAGGGTAGGAGCAGTGGAAAAGATCGAACCTTACGCCGGTATAATCGAGCAGCAGGTTCGTCAAAAGCAGCGGATTGCTGTTGGCGAGTATATTGCCGTTGCCCTCTTGAAGGCCCGTGTGGAACTGCACGGCCAGGCCTTTTTTCTCGGCGATTCTGAGAATGTGGTGCATCATGAAGTTTTCAAAATCCGCGCCGGGATGCAGGCGGAGCATGTCCCAATACGTAAGGTTGCGTTCGCTACGTATTGAGTTCCAGCCCGCCTCGGCCTGTGCAAACGTCGCGCGCGAAAAGTGTAACGAGCGGTCGTAGGCGATCGCGCACTTGAGGCATGCCACCCCATCGGCTATGGCGTTCTCGATGGCTGCCTCGCAGATATCCAGCCAATCGTTTAGCGAGCGGGGGCGAACGCCTGCCTGCCCTGCCAGGCGGTCGATATCCTTAAGTGAAGAGGGGGAAACCATGCCGCCGATGTTGTACGCTACGCGGAAAAAGTCGGGGTCCGCCTTTGTTTCGCCCCATATATCCGCCACGCTTACGCGGATGTGCGAAAGATCCTTCAGCACCCGGCGGTAATGGCTGCCCTTTTTGCGCGCGGCGAGAAAAGCGTCGTTAAGCTTTTCGACGGTTTCGCCCCGTACGCCGTCGATACCGTAAATGCCCTGCGCCGCGAGATCCAGCGCGCGCCCGTAGCCCGTCAGGCGGCATGCCTCCCAATACGGCTCGACCAGTTTCCAGCGCTCCGCAATCGGGCGGGAGGCGTCCCTTACAGTCGCAAGATTCGCCTGCGAAAGCCCTGCGCTGACAAGATCGCAGCTGAAGTAGTGGATCAGGTATTCCGTCAAAACATCGTTCCCGGCATCTTGCCGGTCTTCAAAAGGAGGCAGGTGTTCGTGGGTGTCGACGATTTCCAAAGCGGAGATCGCCTCGCTCAGTTCGGGGATTTGCGTGCGGTAATCCGTCATGTGCTACCTCGCTTTCCTGTCGGTGGGTTGCGGCGGGTTGATAAGCGGGGGCTTTGCCTACGATACCTCCACCGCCTCGCCGGTTTCGAAAAGATAAACCAATTTTTTCGAGACATCGCGGCCCGTCAGCGCCTCCAACGCACGGGCGTAGCTGTGAAGCTGTGAGCCGTGCCGATCGCGTACCTTAGCAGGGTCCAATGCGTGGCGATCCGTCTTGTAGTCGATCAGCACCCAGCGCCCCGCTGTATCGACAAAGCACAGGTCGATGATGCCCTGCATCAGCCGCACGGCCTCGCCGTCGTCTACCCTCAGATTAAACGGCTGTTCGCGCAAGAGCTCGGGCGAGGCAAGCGCTTCTTGCCCAAGCGGACTGTGCAAAAACTGTGTGATCGCGCCCGGGCGGATGCCTTCGGCCTGTGCGGAAGTAAGCAGCAAATCCTTTATCATGCGGGCGATCTGATCATCCACCTGCGCGCGCAGGGCGGTCATATCAAGCCCGCGCAAAGCGGCAAAATCCAGCGCGCGCAGCGCCGCGTGCATCGCGAGGCCGCGTTGCGCCGCGGGGCTTTCCCGCCGGTCTTCTAAGAACCGGGGCAGCGCGGGGGGGAGTTGCCCCGCGCCCGCGCCTTTGCGGGCCGCGGCGGTGACAGATGTCTTCTGCGGAAGGTCGGAGCCGCTCGCGGCCGGGCGGTAGCCGAGCCGTGCGGCGAGCGGCGCAGGCACGTTCCGGCCCGCAAGCGCGTCCTGCGCAAGCAATGTCTGCGAAAGGCTGTCGAATTGCTCGATGTGGGGAAACTCTTCCCCCCCGCCCGTGATGCGCACGCGGTAGCGCGCGGCATGCGCGGCGGCGGCGGGCGGGCAGTCCATCAGCGCGCGCAAGGGCTCGCCGTCAGGATGCCTAATAAGCGCCGGGCCGATCAGATCCATCAGCGTGCGCGCCTCGTAAAGCCCATCGCCCATGGCGCTCCAGCGCTGGGCGGCCTTTTGCGCGGAGGGAACGGCGGCGGTGAGCACGAGCTTTTGCTTGGGGCGGGTCATCAGCACGTATAGCACGCGCGCCTCCTCGTTTGCGTTTTCCCGCTCGATGGCCACGGCCAGCGCATCCTGCGCCGCGGTGCGCGCGCGCAGCGAAACCTTCTCATCCACCCACTGCGTAGCGATGCCGTAGCGCCCGCTAAGCAGCAGCGGGCGGCGCGCGTCGATCTGATTGATGCGCCGGCCGAGCCCGCATCCGATCACCACGGGGAATTCAAGGCCTTTGGATTTATGCACGCTCATGATGCGCACCGCGTCCTGATCCTCCGCGGGGATGCGCGCGGCATCGCCGTCCCCGCCGGTTCTCTCCATCAGCGAAACCGCATCGAGAAACTCTCCCAGCGAAGCGCCCGGCATGCGTACGGCCAGCGCCGTAAGCGCGCGCAGGTTCTTCACCCGCAAAGCGCCTCTGGGCTTTAGCGCGCTGGTCCTTTCGTGGCGGGTTTCTTCTAAAACCATGGCCAAAAAATCGGCCAGAGGCAGCGCGCGCGAGCCTTCGCGCCACGCTAGCAGCCTGTTAAGAAATGCTTTGTTTTTTTCAGACAAGGGCGTATCCCCCTGCGCGCATAAGAACGCGGCGGCGGCAAACGGCGCCTTCGGATCGCACAATCGCACCCGGGCCAACTCTTCGGGTGTAAACGCTCCGAACATACGCATAGCACCGAGCAGGGGCACATCCCTTCTGCGGTTGTCGATCGAGCGCAGCAAGTCGAGAAAACAGCGCACCTCCGGCGCGGACAACAAGGCCCCGCCCGCATCCACGTTGGCGGCGATGCCCCGGGCCTCCAGCGCCGCGCGAAACAGCTCTGCCGGGCCGGAGACCGTGCGCATGAGGATAGCGATATCCCGTGCGCGCACCGGCTCGCCATCTTCGCTCAGCGTCTGCCCGATAAGGGCCTGGGCAAGGCGTGCAACTTCGTTTGCCTCCAGTTCGGCATCGCTCCATGTGACAAGGGCTTCTTCGGCCTCGCCGCTCTCTTGATCGCGGGGGTTGCCTTCGTGCTCCTCTGCCTGAGGCCTCTCGAGCAGCACGACATCGACGGGCGGGCCTATTTCGCCGCGCCGGCCGGGGTACAGCGCGGCGCTCTCGTCGTAGATAATCTCGCTACCGGCCGCCATCGCGCGCGCAAAGACGTGGTTGACGGCGTGAAGCACCGCGGGCGCGCTGCGAAAGTTCAGGTTCAGGTCGATGCGCCGCCCGCCGTCGCCGCGCCCGTATCGCTGCTGTTTATCGAGGAAGATCGTAGGGTCGGCCATGCGGAAGCGGTAGATCGATTGCTTGACGTCGCCCACCATAAACCGGTTGTCCGCGCGGGCGATCGCCGAAAGTACGGCTTCCTGCACTGCGTTTGCGTCTTGGTATTCGTCTACAAGAATGAAATCGAAGCGCGACCTAAGCGCCTCGGCCGCGCGGCCATCGCTCAGCGCGCATAGCGCGCGGTGCTCAAGATCGGAATAGTCGAGCCGCCCGGCATCCACGCGCATGCGTTCATACCGCGCAAGAAAGTCAAGACTGACGCGCATGAGGGCCTCAAGCGGCTTGCGCATCGAGCGCATCCTATCTACATTTCGCGCATCCGGCCCGCCGATGGAGCGCGCCTTTAGGGCGAGATCCTTCGCCTCGTCCCTAAGGGCCTTGGCGGCTTCTTTTAACGCCTCGTCCGGCGCCTTTTTAGAGGAAAGGCGCTCAAACTCCGCCCGTTCGCCGCGCCCAAGCGCCGCGATTGTGGTAAGGTCGCCTTCCAATACGGGCGCGTAGTGCGAAGGGCCCTTAGGCATGCGCGCGATTTCCAGCGCGCGCATAAGGCGACCCGCCGCGGCGCTATAAAGCGTCTCTCTATGGAGGGATAGCGGCTGGGTGTACGACGAGGACGCAAAATCGTCGAGCATGGCTGCGTACTGTGAAAGCGCGCGTTCCGCCCAAGCGGCAGGGTCGACTTGGTTGAGCAAAAATGTGGACGTATCGCCGATCAACCGCTCATACTGATAATCTTTCCCCAGCCTTGAGAGCGCGGCGGCGATCTGCTCATCCGACAGCGCTTCGTCAAGCGCCTCGTTCATCGCCCGCGCGCGCATCGCCGCGAGGCCGGGGCCCGCGTCCACCGCAAACGCGGGGGGCAGGTCCGCTTCGAGAAAGTGCCGCTTGAGCAGCCACGCGCAGAAAGAATGCAGCGTCTTGATCTGCGCGCGGGGCAAAAGCGCCGCCTGTGCGCGCAAATGGCGGGAAGCGCCTTCCTTGGCAATGCGCTCGCCGATGCGCGATCGCATTTCGGCGGCGGCCGCGCGCGTGTAGGTAACTACCAGCAT
>JAVBNW010000065.1:0-43598 GCA_031551255.1 Eubacteriales bacterium
CGCGGTTTCCCGCATTGGTAGAGCTGAACCATCTGTTTTCGAAATTCTTCCGTGTATTCTCGCCGTGGACGCTTTCCTGACATGGATTCCCCCTCCTTCTTTACTTTACCACTCCTCTTCTTTTCTGCCTCTCTTAATGTATCCGATCCAAAATCGCCGCAGCGGTTTTGAGGAAGAGGAGGAGCGACGCAGTGAACGAGCTTTCGTGCCGCAGCACGGAAGCGAGCGATACGTAGTCCGCGACGACGAGGATCGACGATTTTCGCCTCAAAAGCGGACAACCCATCTTCCCATGCGCTGCCAAATTTGCTATGCTAGAGATACACAAATGACATATAGGAGTGGTGGAAAATGGAATGGCTACAGGATATCCTCGCGGCGCTGGGCGTAGTGCTCAACGGCCTGCCGCAAGGGCTACTCGCGCTGGCATACGGCTTTGCGTCGGTGCCGACGGCCCTGGGCTTTGGCGTGGGCATTATCGGCTGCGTTGCGCTGGGCTCGGTGGTGCCGATCTCCTTCCAGGCCGAGACGATCACGCTGGCGGGCACCATGGGCAAGGACATCCGCGAGCGGCTGTCGATGGTGTTTTACGCGGGCATCGCGATGGCGGTTCTGGGCGCTTTCGGGCTGCTGACGAAGATTACCGACTTTGCCGGCGGGGCGATCGTACACGGCATGATGGCGGGCGTCGGCCTGATGCTCGCGAAGGTGGCCGTGGATATGGTCAAGGCCAACAAGGTCGTCGGCGGCGTGTCCATGGGCGTGGGCCTGCTGGTCTACCTGCTGCTGCGCAACGACGGCAACGTGCTGGTGTATACCATCATCAGCTGTGTGGTCGTATCCAGCGCGGTCGGCTACTTTACCGGGCAGCGTCCGGATGAGGCAAAGGCCGAGCGCATGGGCCGCTTCAAGCTGCAAAAGCCGGGATTCAATCTTAACATTCTGCGCGGATCGCTGGCGCTTGCATGTCTGACCATCGGCGCGAACATCGCCTTTGGCGGCATCACCGGCAGCATTGCCGGCGTAAACGCCAACATCGACCACCTAACCATCTACTCGGGGCTTGCCGATTCCGTAAGCTCGCTGTTCGGCGGCGGCCCGGTGGAGGCGATCATCTCCGCCACCGCTTCCGCGCCGCACGCGCTGATCGCAGGCGTAATCATGATGGCGCTGATGGCCGTCGTGCTGTTCACCGGCCTTCTGCCTAAAATTGGCAAGTTTATCCCCGCGCAGTCTATCGCGGGCTTTCTGTTCGTACTCGGCGCGTTTATCACGCTGCCCCTGGACGGCGCGGTAGCGCTTTCCGGCGATGCGGGCTCGCCGTTGGTGGGCGGCGTCACGCTCGTAGTCACCGCTATTGTCGATCCGTTCGTGGGCATGCTTGCGGGTATCGTACTCAAACTGTTCGGCCTATAGGCCTTGTATATAATGGAGGAAAACGACATGCAAAAGACATATAAATTGATAGTGGCGGGGGTGGTGCGCGAGCTTCCGATTTTGAAAATCGCCCCTAAGCTTTCGATTGCCAGCTTTGTCATCCTGGGAGATTGCGAAATCGTCGTAAAATCCGCGCCGGAGATCGTGGAGCGTCTGCCCGAAGCGGATGTGCTGATCACAGCCGAGGCCAAGGGCATTCCGCTCGTGCACGAAATCGCCCGGTTGATGGGGCATGCGCGCTACCTTGTCGCGCGCAAGTCGGTCAAGCCCTATATGGACGACCCTCTGGTGGACGAGGTCGAATCCATCACCACGCAGAAAAAGCAAACGCTGTGCCTGGATGGGAACGACGCGGCGGCGGTGAAGGGCAAAAGGGTCGCCATCATCGACGATGTGATCTCTACCGGCGAATCCATCGGCGCAGTGGAGCGCCTGGTGGAAAAGGCCGGGGGAACCGTGGTTGCCCGGGCCGCCATCCTGGCCGAGGGCGATGCCGCGAAGCGGGATGACATCATCTTTTTAGAAGAACTGCCGCTGTTTCCGCACGATGAATAAATAGCCGGCGCCGCAAGCGCTCAACCTGCTACAGTGCAAGCATCTTTGCCCCACGGAGCTTTGGCTTTGTGGGGCGTTGCATTATATAGTCGCCCAACCCCAAAGGCGGAGCATGCGAGCGGATCTTGTCCCGCATGGCGGCGTCGAGCTCCAGTCGGCATAGCTGCCGGCTATGCTTCCTTACGCCTCCTTGCGAAAAAATCTCTCGCTCGTCTGCATCGCATTTGAAGTTGGTCGACTATAGGTTTGCTCGGGCAGCGTCGAGAGGATGCTCACGCGAGTATAAGAAAATTTATATATTGGAAACAATTTGAATGATCTTCACAAAAAAAGTTAAAAATTTCTATTTCCATTACAAAGCGCAACGCAAAAACGCTGGAAAATTTTCAAAAACGGATGTTATAATTCGCAAGAAATCATTATGAAATGGAGTGATCGCGGTGCGCTTGCGCGGTGGGATGGAGAGCAGGGACGGCGAGCTGTGCATCGGCCCTTACAGGGCCTGCGAACTTGCGCAGCAATATGGCACGCCGCTGTATGTGTATTACGAAGACTATATCCGGTCGCAGTGCCAAAGCATTTGCGCGGCTTTGGGGGACTATCCCGCCAAATCGCGCGTGTATTACGCCAGCAAGGCGTTTCCCAACGCGGCGATCGACAAGCTCGTGCACTCCGAAGGATTGGGCATCGACGTCTCATCCGAAGGCGAGTTACGCGCGGCGATGCTTGCGGGCATTCCGATGCAGGACGTCATCGTCCATGGCGCCAACAAGCAGGTAAGCTACCTTAAGCTGGCGGTCGAGCAAAAGGCTGGGCTGATCGTCATCGATTCCGCGCAGGAGATTGGCTGCTTGGGAAGGATTGCCCAGGAGGCCAAGCGCGATGTGGATATTTTGCTTCGCGTCAACCCCGGCGTGGAGGCCGAGACCCACAAAGCCGTCCGCACCGCCAACCTGGATACGAAGTTTGGCATTCCCCTGCTTTACGATGCGGCGATAAGGGCTGTTCAGGAGGCGCTGGCAACGCCTCGCCTTAACCTGCGCGGCGTGCACTGCCATGTGGGCTCGCAGGTGTTCAAAATGGATGTATACGACGTCGCCGCCGGCATTTTGCTCGCCTTCATGCAGGAGGCGAACGCGCTCGGGGCGAAGATGGACATCGTAAACCTTGGCGGGGGCTTTGGCTGCTGGTACAGCCGCGGAGATACGCCGATGCAGATGCTCGAGAGCGTGCAGCTCATTACGCGCGCGGTGCAAGCCCATTGTACAGCTTTAAAGATAGATCTGCCCGAGCTGATGATCGAACCGGGCCGGGCGGTGGTGGCGGAATCGGCGATGGCGCTGTACACCATCGGCGCGGTGAAGGAAATACCGGGCGTCAATACATATCTGGTTACCGACGGGGGCCTGTTCGAAAACCCACGCCCGCTGTTTTACGGCTCTCGCTACACCGCGTTTCTCGCGGGCAAGCTGGAGGCAAAGTCCGAAAAATATTATACCGTCAGCGGCATGAGCTGCGAGTCGGATACGCTCATTCAGCGCGTGAAGCTGCCTATCGCCCACGAGGGAGATCTGCTTGCCATGCCCTCCTCGGGCGCGTATCAGCTGGCGATGTCCGGCAACTATAACCACATGCCAAGGCCCGCCGCGGTGTTGGTGAGCGGCAGGCGCGCGGCGCTGATTCAGCGGCGGCAGACGTTGGATGAGGTTCTCGCGGCGCAAACGCTGCCCGACGATCTATAAGCGATCCCTAATGAGCCATGGCGCGCGGATGCCGGTTCATTTCATGGAATCGGCGGCTTCCTAGATTACCCTTCCTATGCTGTCAAATCAATGGTATACTGGCGGGGTGGCCGTTTGGCCGCCCCGCCGGATTGTCCCATACGGGGAAGTTCATGCGCCCGCCACTTTTCTATTTTCTGCAAGGAAACTCATAAAACGGCGTTTTTCACATTAGGGACGCCACAGCGCCACGAGGCCGCCGAGATATTGAAATGGGGGCAAGGTATTTGGGTATCGGCTCGCTGTTTTACGATCCTATGGGGTTTTTGCTGAACATTCTCTACCGCGTGCCCGGCGTGATTCTCGCGTTCACTGTACACGAGTTCATGCATGCGCTTATCGCCACCGCCATGGGGGATCAAACGCCGCGCAACCAGGGCAGGCTCACGCTGAACCCGGGCGCGCATATGGATTGGGTCGGCTTTTTCATGCTGCTACTGTTTGGGTTTGGCTGGGCAAAGCCCGTGATCGTGCGCCCGAGCAGCTTTAAGCACCCCAAGGTAGGCGATGTGCTCGTTTCGCTGGCCGGCCCGCTGAGCAACCTGGTGCTGGGCATCATCCTATTCCCAATCGTGCTGTTTCAAACGGTCGAATCCTTGGATATGATCCTCTATAGCGCCTACACCATCAATATAAGCTTATTTTTTCTCAACATCTTGCCGGTGCCCCCGCTGGATGGGTATCACATTCTCAAATCCGTAGCGGGGCTTAAGCACCTTAAGTTTTTTTGGAACGTCGAGCGCTATGGCTTCGTTTTGCTGATTCTTTTAAGCTTTACCGGCGTGCTCGGGTATGTGATCGGCTATGGCACAAGTTTTGTGACCGGCGTGCTCAGCCGTCTGTTTATGGGGTAGCCGATGCCGTACACCGTGCAGCTTTCGCAGTTTGAAGGGCCGCTGGATGTGCTTTTGCATCTGGTAGCCCGCGCGCGCGTAGATATTAGGGAGATCTTCATTAGCGAGATCACCGAGCAGTACTTAGCATCCATGGATCAGGTGGACGAGCTCGATATGGATGTCGCCAGCGAGTTTTTGCAAATGGCCGCCACGTTGCTCGAAATCAAATCCCGCTCGCTCCTTCCCAAGCCTCCGAAGCTGGAGGATGGGGAGGAAGACCCGGAAGAGACGCTATATCGCCGCCTGGAAGAATACAAGCAGTATAAAGATGCGGGGGAAAGGCTCAAAGGGCTTGAAAAGACCGCTTCGCTGATGTTGTATCGCCTGCCCGACGAATTGGTGGCCGATCACCGCGTGGAACTAACCGGTATGACGTTGGATATGCTGATTTCCGCCTTTTCCGGCTTGCTCAAACGCGCGGTCGAGCCCGAGGCGGGGCCGGGCATTACTTATATACCCCGGGAAACCTTGAGCGTGCAGGAATGCATGTTCAGGATACAATCCCGCTTGCGTGCCGGAGCGGCCAGGTTTTCGGATCTGTTCGGCGACCGGCCGTCCAAGTCGGAGGTCGTTACGGTGTTCATCGCCCTGCTGGAGCTGTGGAAGATGGGCTATGTGAAGGTTACGCAAAGCTCGACCTATGGGGAAATCGAGCTTGAAGGGAGGGCTCTGCGTGGATCAGGCCGAGATTAAGGCCGCGCTGGAAGCCATCCTGTTTGTAGCAGGGGATGCCGTGGAGCGCAGCGATATCGTAGCGGCGCTGGATATTACCGATATAGAGTTGGACGCCGCGGTTCACGCGCTGGAGAGCGAGTACGATTACGGGCAGCGCGGCTTTAAGATCATGCGCTTTGAGAAAAGGCTGCAGTTGGGCACGCGCGCGCAGTATACGTCCTATGTCGAAAGGGTGCTTGCGCCCCTTAGGCGGCAAACGCTCACCCAATCCGCGATGGAAACCCTCGCCGTGGTCGCCTACCGTCAGCCCTGCACCCGCGCGGAAATCGAAGTGGTGCGCGGCGTCAGGTGCGAGTATGCGGTATCGACGCTGGTGTCGCACGGGCTCATCCGCGAGGTGGGCCGCAAGGATGCTATCGGCCGACCGATCCTATATGGAACCACGGAGGAATTCCTTCGGCATTTCGGCCTGGCGGGGCTCGACGACCTGCCCGCCTTGATTAAGGGCGAAGATGAGCCTTCCGACGAAGAAAAAGATTCCCCATAAATCGCCTTTCAGGCAGGAGAATTTGCAACAAAGGCGAACATAGTATCGTATTGTTGGCGCGGGTGGGGGAATCGACATGATCAAAACGTATGAAGAATTTTGCGCGCGGGTGGAAGAGACGGGTTTTATGACCTTTACCGACAACCCGTGGAACGCGCCTTCGTTGGAGGGCGAAGTATTCGGCAGCGTGTGGGGCGACCAGTTGCCCGATCCGCCGTGGGCATGGAAAAACCGCATTGCCGAGCAGGGCAGGGCGCTGTATGGGCATGTGCTCGGCGGCAGACATGCGTTTGTGTCGCTTGGCTGTCTCCCCACTTTCTTCGCGGCGATGCGGCCCAAGGACGATATCGAGGAAAGATACGCAAACGGAACGGTGGACAACCTCACGCTCAGGGTCGCCCGGGAACTGCGCGCGTTTCCCCGCGCGACGAAGCCTAAGCTGCGCGGGATGCTCGGGCTCTCCGGCAAGGAGAAGGGCAAGCTCGAGGGCGCGCTGCTCAGACTCGAACGCGAATTGTTTGCGTGCGTAGGGGCGGCGGTGCAAAGACGCAACAAAAAGGGCGAGCCGTACGGTTGGCAAATCAACGAATTGTGGTTATGCGAGGCGTTTTACGCGCCGCAGCTCGAGGCGTCGGCCGGCATAGACAGGCAAGAGGCCCGCGCGGCCATCCTTGCCAATATTCAAAAACACGGCGGCAATCCGGACGCCCGGGCAATGTTCGGCGCTTAATTTCGCGCTTAGGGCTGTGCCTTGAAGTTCACGCTTATTTAGGGCGTGTCCCTAAACTCTTGCGCGTGCATCTTGCGGCATCTTTTGCGGCGTCTCAGCGTCGATGTCCGCTTGGCGTAGCGCTGCTACGCCCGCACTTCGGCTCCTTGATCCGCCGAAAAACCGACCGCAATCTGCATCGCGGCGACTTTAGGGACATGCCCTAGCCGCACCGTGCGGAATTTGGTATAATGTTCCCGATACAAAGGAGGGCCGCGCTTGGCCACAAAACGGAAGACAACCCGGGGAAAGAAAAAGAAAAGCAGCAATTTTACCCGTGATCTAACCGGCCTTATGCTGATCGCCGCGGGCGTGTTTGCATTGCTGAGCCTTTTTACGGATGTGGCGGGCCTCGTGGGCCATTCCGTGCGGGACGGCCTGTTTGCCGCCCTAGGCATCGTGGCCTACGCGGTGCCGTTTTTGCTCGTCATCGTCGGCTGGATGGTTATGATCTCCTTTAAAAAGCAGCTTCACGGAGGGAAATTGGCGCTGGTCGCCCTATTGTGCGCCGTAGGCATCGTGCTTGTGCAGATGTTTGTCGATTCTACCATTCGCACCCAGGCCCCTGAGGCCTCGACGCTGTTTGCCTACGCCCTTGCATCCGCGGATCTTGCCAAAGTTGCGCATGCGGGCGCGGGCTTTGCCGGGGGCGTCCTTGCGTGGCCGCTCGTTGCGGCATTCGGCGTATGGGGGAGCGGCGTGCTCGCCGTGGCGCTGGCCATCGGCGCGCTTGTGCTTCTGACACGCTTTTCGCTGGGCGATGCGGGGCGCAAGGTGGCGGATGCGGCGGTCGGCGCGGCGGGGGTTGCGATGGACCGCGCGAAGGAAATGCGCAAGGAGCGGGCGGAGCGACCGAGAGAAGAGCGGCCCGAGCCTAAGCGCGTGTTTCACAACGAGCAAATCAAGGCGCCCAAGAAACAGCAATCCGAACCGGAGCTTTACAACATCGCCACCGGCGAGCGGCATAGCGGCGTGGACGCGCAGCCCCTTCCCGTGCGCGACGAACCGGCGTTCAGCCCCTTTGACGAACCCTCCGGCGTGCTTAACCCCATAGCGGATGTTGAGGAGCTGGATGGGCTTGACGCCCACGACGACGATGCGGCAGCCGAGCCGTTCACCATCGAGGCGATCAACGCGCAGGGCATCGCGTCCGCGCCCGATGCGGGCGAGGGCGATGTAACAAAAGAAATGCTGCCCGGCGCGCAGCCGCTGGCGGGCGCGCTCCCGCCGCTGGAGGAAAATTTAGAGGATTTTGCGGTGGACGCGTCCTCCGGCGTTCATCTGCCGTATAAATTCCCGCCCATATCCCTGCTTTCCATGCCGCAAGAGCCGGTATCGCAGGGCCGCAAGGCCCTTCAAGAGCAGCAGGAGCGCTCGCAGCTTCTGGTGGATACGCTCCGCTCCTTCGGCATCGAAGCGACGGTGGTGGGCGTCAGCCGAGGCCCGGCGCTGACGCGCTACGAGCTCAAGCCCGCATCGGGCGTGAAGGTGAGCCGCATTACCGGGCTTGCGGACGACATCGCGCTGAACATGGCCGCGATGGGCGTGCGCATCGAGGCGCCGATTCCCGGTAAGGCGGCCGTGGGCATCGAGGTGCCCAACCTGGAGGTATCCACCGTAACGCTGCGCGAGGTGCTCGAGAGCGAGGATTTTTTCAACCACCCCTCCCGCCTGGCGTTCGCGCTGGGCAAGGATATCGCGGGCAAGCCCATCGTGGCGGATCTTGCGCGCATGCCGCACGTGCTGATCGCAGGCGCGACCGGCTCGGGCAAGAGCGTATGCATCAACTCCCTGGTCGCGTCCATTTTATTCAAGGCGACGCCCGAGGAAGTAAGGCTGATCATGATTGACCCAAAGGTGGTAGAGCTTTCGGTGTACAACGGCATACCGCACCTGCTGGTCCCGGTGGTTACCGATCCTAAAAAGGCGGCGGGTGCGCTGAACTGGGCGGTAATGGAGATGACGGACCGCTATAAAAAATTTGCCGATACCGGCAGCCGCGATCTGAAGGGCTACAACGAATACGCGCGCGAGCACGATATACAGACGCTTTCGCAAATCGTCGTGATCATCGACGAGCTGGCGGATCTTATGATGGTGGCCCCCCGCGATGTCGAAGATCACATTTGCCGCCTTGCGCAGCTGGCGCGCGCGGCGGGCATACACTTGGTCATCGCAACGCAAAGGCCGTCGGTCAACGTCATCACGGGCGTCATCAAGGCCAACATCCCCTCGCGCATCGCGTTTGCAGTCGCCTCTCAGGTGGACAGCCGCACCATTTTGGATATGGCGGGCGCGGAGAAGCTGCTCGGCCGTGGCGACATGCTGTTCGATCCCTCCGGAGCGAACAAGGCGCAGCGCGTGCAGGGCTGCTTTATCACCGATAAGGAAGTAACCTCGGTGGTGGAGATGGTTAAGAAATTTCGCGAGGCGGAGTACGACCCGGATATCGTCGAGGCGCTCGAGCGCGCCGAGGCGGCGGGCTCCGGCGGCGGCGCTCCGTCCGGGATGGAGGAAGAAGAGGGCGTGGACGATCTTTTGCGCCAGGCGATCGAGCTTGCGATCGAGGCGGGGCAAGTTTCCACTTCCATGCTCCAGCGCAGGTTCCGCGTAGGATATGCGCGCGCGGGCCGTCTGGTCGACGAAATGGAGCAGCGGGGCATCATCTCGGGGCCCGAGGGCTCCAAGCCGCGCACAACCCTCATCGGCAAGGAAGAGTTTAACCGGCAGTTCGGCGGCGCAGGCCTGCCACAGGCCGCGCAACCGGCGGGACAGTCCGGCATGGAGGAGAGCCTATGAACATCGGCATGATTTCGCTGGGTTGCGCTAAGAACCGCGTCGACGCCGAGACGATGCTCGGCCTGCTGAAGGCCGCGGGGCATACGATCGTGGGCCGTACAGGAGATGCCGACGTCGTGATCGTCAACACCTGCGGGTTCATTCAAAGCGCGAAAGAAGAGGCGATCGAGGCCATTTTCGAAGCTGCGCGGGATAAGCGCGAGGGCGCGAAGCTCATCGTAACCGGATGCCTGGCGCAGCGCTATCCGGGCGAGCTGCTACATGATATTCCGGAGCTTGACGCGGTGTTGGGCATCGGCGAAATCGGCGAGATCGCCGCGCATGTTAAGAGGATAGCCGCGGGCGGGCGCTATCGGGAGGCGCAAAGGCCCTTCGCGTTCTGCGAAGAGGCCGCTCGCGTCTTGACGACGCCCCGGCACTATGCCTATGTAAAGGTCGCCGACGGCTGCGACAACCGCTGCGCGTACTGCGCGATACCCGGCATACGCGGCGACTATATTTCGCGTCCTATCGAAGGAATTTTGCGCGAGGCCGACGGGCTGTTGGAAGGCGGCGCAAAAGAACTGATCCTCATCGCGCAGGATACCACGCGCTACGGCATGGATCTTTACGGCGCCCCCAGGCTGGCGGAGCTTACGCAAAAGCTT
Source organism: Eubacteriales bacterium (assembly GCA_031551255.1). Lineage (GTDB taxonomy): Bacteria > Bacillota > Clostridia > Christensenellales > UBA1750 > JAVBNW01. The sequence continues at coordinate 10,107 of JAVBNW010000065.1, forward strand.
ATCCGGCCGGGTATGTGGCTGCGCGCGATGTATTTCTACCCCGAAATGATCGACGAGGCGCTGCTGGACGCGATGCTAGCAGGCGGCGCGTGCCGATACATCGACGTGCCGATTCAGCACGCAAGCGACGGCGTGCTTGCGGCGATGAACAGGCGCGGCGGGCGCGCGGCGATCGAGCGCGCCTATTCTCTTGCGCGAAACCGCGGGTTTGCGCTGCGCACCACGGTGCTGGTAGGCTTTCCAGGCGAGACGAAAGAACAATTCGCAGAGCTTCTGTCTTTTTTGCGGGATCACCCGTTTGACAGGCTCGGCGCATTTGCGTTTTCCCGCGAAGAGGGCACCCGGGCGGCGCTAATGCCCGGCAAAGTACCTCCAAAGCTCGCGAAAGAGCGCGAAAAGGCCGTGATGGAGCAGCAAATTGCGATTTCGCGCAAGCTTTTGAGCGAAAAGGTCGGCACGACCCTTAGCGTCTTAACGGAAAGCGTCGTGCAGGGGCATACGCTTGGCAGGACGGAGGCGGATGCGCCGGATATCGACGGCGTCGTGCGCATCGCGGGCGCGCTGCCGGTGGGAGAGTTTGCAGACATCCGCATCGTGGGTTCTTCGGATTACGATCTGGAGGGGGTGCCGGCATGACGCTGGCCAACAAGGTTACGATCTTCCGCGTGGCGATGGTGCCCGTGTTTCTCGTGTTTATGTACCTAAACTTTTCGTATGTTCAGTGGGTGGCGATGGGCGTATTCGTGCTCGCGGCGCTGACGGATTTGGTGGACGGCCATCTGGCGCGCAGCATGAACCAGATTACCACATTCGGCAAGTTTATGGACCCGATCGCCGACAAGCTGCTGGTCATGTCCGCGTTCATCGTGCTGGCCGGGCAGGGCAAGATGCACGAGATGTTCGCGGTCGTGTTCGTCGCCAGGGAGTTCATCGTATCCGGGCTTCGGCAGGTTGCCGCCTCGCAAAAGAACGTGATCGCAGCGGGCTGGCTCGGCAAGATCAAGACGGTCACCCAAATCGTCGCGGTGGCGATTTTAATCGTAGACAACGTTCCGTTTTCGCTGATCGGCGTTCCGATGGACAAGATCGCGGTTTGGGTCGCGATGGCGTTTACCATCTGGTCGGGGGTGGATTACCTGTACGCCAACCGCGCCGTCATCAGCCCGAGGGACGACTGACGAGCCCGTTTTATCGCTAATTAGGGAAGGGGATAGCCCATGATCGCTGAAATTCTTTCGGTGGGCACCGAATTGCTGCTGGGGCAGATCGTCAACACCGACGCGCAGTATCTTTCGCAGCGCCTGAGCGAGATCGGCATCGACACCTACTACCAGGTGACGGTGGGCGACAACCCCGCGCGCATGCTCGCATCCCTTGCGCAAGCGGTTTCCCGCAGCGACATAGTGATCGCCAGCGGCGGCCTGGGCCCTACGCAAGACGACATTACCAAGGAAATCGTCGCCCAATACTTTGGCCTTGCGATGGAGCCGCACGCGGAAAGCGAGATAAGGCTGCGTTCCTTTTTCGAGGGACAGGGCAGGGAGATGACGCCCAACAACCTTCGGCAGATATATTTTCCACAGGGCTCGATCGTGGTGCCCAACGACTACGGCACCGCGCCCGGCTGCATTGTAGAAAAAGACGGCAAGCGCGTGATCGTGCTGCCCGGGCCGCCCAGCGAGTTGCAGGGGATGTTCCGCGATCAGATTTTGCCCTATCTACAGAATCTGAGCGATCAAATGATCGTGTCGAGGGTGCTTAGGGTATTCGGCCTTGGCGAATCGACGGCGGAGCATATGCTAAGGGATCTTATTAAGGCACAGACCAACCCCACCATCGCGCCGTACGCGAGCTTTGGCGAGATGTCGCTTCGGCTTACGGTGAAGTGCGCGCGGGAAGACGACGCGCAGGCGCTGCTCGACCCTTTAGAAAAGGCGGTGCGTGAGCGCATCGGAGAGTACATCTACGCGGTTAACGAGGCAAGCATGGAAGAAGCCGTCGTACACGATCTGCTTATGAGGCGGCGCACGGTTGCGCTGGCGGAAAGCTGTACCGGCGGCCTGATCGCCTCGATGCTTGTGTCGGTTTCGGGCGCGAGCGGCGCATTTATCGAAGGCACGGTCGCCTATTCCAACGAAGCTAAGGTCCGCTCGTTGGGCGTTTCACCCGATACGATCGCGGCGCACGGCGCGGTGAGCGAACAGACGGCGCGCGAAATGGCCGTAGGAGTCATGCGCCGGGCCGGTGCGGACTTTGGGTTGTCGGTTACCGGCATCGCCGGGCCGGATGGAGGGAGCCCCGAAAAGCCCGTGGGACTCGTATACATAGCGCTGGCGCACGGGGAAGAAGCGCTTGTAAAGGAACTTCGGCTGCGCGGCTCCCGCGAGCGGATACGCAGGTTCAGCGCACTTAACGCGCTTGATCTTATCAGGCGGGAGCTTATCAAGGAATAAAGCAAAGACAAGTCGATAAAAGGGGGAAGTATTCATGGCGGAAAAGACGCTCAGGCCCGAACGGGTGGAAAGGCCGGACAGCAGGCGGACGGCCCTGGAGAGCGCGCTGACGAAAATCGAAAAAGACTTTGGCAAGGGCGCCATCATGAAGCTGGGCGAGCAGGCCGACAGGATGAGCGTTTCCGTGATCTCCACAGGATGCCTCGATTTGGATATCGCGCTGGGCGTGGGCGGCATACCGCGCGGGCGCATCATCGAAATCTATGGCCCGGAGGCCTCGGGCAAGACCACCGTGGCGCTGCACTGCGTTGCCCAAGCGCAAAAAGAAGGCGGCACCGCGGCATTTATCGACGCCGAGCATGCGCTCGACCCGGTCTATGCGAAAAAGCTTGGCGTGGATATCGACGAATTGTATGTTTCGCAACCCGATACCGGCGAGCAGGCGTTGGAGATTTGCGAGGCGCTCGTTAGATCCGGCGCGGTGGATATCGTCGTAATCGATTCGGTGGCAGCTTTGGTGCCCAAGGCGGAGATCGAGGGCGATATGGGCGACAGCCACGTCGGCCTGCAGGCGCGCCTCATGTCGCAGGCGCTGCGCAAGCTGGCGGGCGTCATTTCCAAAACGAACTGCATTTGCATCTTTATCAACCAGCTGCGCGAGAAAGTCGGCGTAATGTTCGGCAACCCCGAGACGACGACCGGGGGCAAGGCCCTTAAATTTTACGCATCCATCCGCTTGGATATCAGGCGCGGCGAGCCGCTGAAAAACGGCAACGACGTCGTGGGCAACCGCACGAAGGCAAAGGTAGTGAAAAACAAGGTCGCCCCGCCGTTTAAGATGGCCATGTTTGATATTTTATACGGCGAGGGCATCTCCGTGGAGGGCTCCATTATCGATAACGCCGTTATGCAAAAGATCATACAAAAGGCGGGCGCATGGTATTCCTACAACGAAGTGCGCATCGGGCAGGGCAGGGAGAACACCCGCAAATATTTAAAAGACAATCCTGAAGTGTGCAAAGAGATCGAGGGCAAGGTGCGCGAGGCCTTGCTTACGGGCGCGATTGCGGCACCCCTTGCGAGCGAGGCGGACGATATTGACGATTCGGACGATTTAGAGTAAGCCCAAACCATCTCCTCGTATCCGCGGCTTTCATCCGGCCCGCCGGCATCGCTTACAAGAGCATGCCGGCGGGGCTGCCGGCGACTTTCATTGTGGCGGCATGACCTGGTGATCCGGCAGGACTAGACTTTAGTTTCTGAGGGGATCTTTTCCGCCCGGCTTTGTCGCATTCTGCTCGGTGTAGCCGCGGCAGCGGCCCCGCTCGGCTCCTCGTCGGGCGAAAAAACCCTCGGCGAATCCTACACACTAACCCTGCCGGAACACTAGCAAATCTTTGCAAATCTCACATAAATTGTGCTGCACACACTTTTTACACGACACCTGGTCACAAGAAACGCCAAACTAACTTGACACAGCCTCCACGAAAAGATACAATTTATTTGATGTAAAGTCATTGCATGTGTCGTTGTGCATTTGCGCATTGCATAAAAAACGACCATTACCGGGCTTTTGCCCGGTTTGTTCATGCAGGTTTACAGAATAAATATAAAAGGTGGAGGTGGTTGCACTGGCAGGATGGATGGTCGCGTTAATCGCCGCTATCGTGGGCGTCGTTACGGCGGGCGTCGGCGTCGGCGTTGGATACGTGTTGGGCTCGAAATCGACCAGGAAGGCAATCGAGGAAAAGGTCGGGCGCACGGAGGACACCATGAAGAAGCTGGTGGACGACGCGACGCGCAAGGCCGAGGCTGTTAAAAAAGAGATGCTGTTGGAAGCCAAGGAAGACATCCTACGATCTAAGACCGAAGCGGATAAAGAGATCCGCGACAGAAGGGCGGAGACGCAAAGGCTGGAGCGCAGGCTTTTGCAGCGCGAGGAGACGCTCGACAAAAAAATGGACAACCTCGAAGCGCGGGATCAGGCGCTCAACCGCAAAGAAGAAGAGCTGCTGTCGCAGCAAGCCCAGTTGGAAGCTAACCTTACCAGGCAGCAGGAAGAGCTTGAGCGCATCGCGCAGATGACGATGGAGGACGCTCGGCAGACGCTTATCCATTCCGTCGAAAAGGAAGCGTACCACGATGCCGCGGTGATGGTGCGCGAAATCGAGAACAGGGCCAAAGAAGAGGGCGAAAAGAAGGCCCGCAACATTATCGCGCTGGCGATTCAAAAGTGTGCCGCCGATCATGTAACCGAGACGACCGTCTCGGTTGTCGCGCTGCCCAACGACGAAATGAAGGGCCGCATCATCGGCCGCGAGGGCCGCAACATCCGCACGCTGGAAACGGCGACAGGCATCGATCTGATCATCGACGATACGCCCGAGGCGGTCATCCTTTCGGGCTTTGATCCCATTCGCCGCGAAATCGCCCGCATTGCGCTCGAACGTCTGATTACCGACGGGCGCATCCACCCGGCGCGCATCGAGGAAATGGTGGAGAAGGCGCGCAAAGAGGTCGAAACGCAAATTCGCGAGGCCGGAGAGCAGGCGGTGTTCGAAACCGGCATTCACAACCTGCACCACGAGTTGGTAAGGTTGCTCGGCCGCATGAAGTACCGCACGAGCTATGGGCAAAACGTGCTGAGGCATTCCATCGAGGTTTCACACCTTGCGGGCGTCATGGCCGCCGAACTTGGCGCCGACGTTACGCTTGCCAAGCGCGCGGGCCTTTTGCACGATATCGGCAAGTCGATCGACCACGAGGTGGAGGGCACGCATATCTCCATCGGCGCGGATCTGGCGACCAAGTACCGCGAGAGCCCGGCGGTGATCAACGCCATCGCGGCCCACCACGGCGACGTCGAGCCCACCACCATTGAGGCCGTGCTCGTCGCTGCGGCGGATGCGATTTCCGGCGCGCGGCCCGGCGCCAGGCGCGAGACGCTCGAAAGTTATATCAAGCGCCTGCAAAAGCTCGAAGAGATCGCCGATTCGTTCGACGGCGTCGAAAAATCGTTTGCGATCCAGGCGGGGCGCGAGGTGCGTATCATCGTAAAGCCCGACGACGTGGACGACGTGGGCACGCTGTTTATGGCGAAAGAAATCGTCAAGCGCATAGAAAAGGAAATGGAATATCCCGGCCAGATCAAGGTCAACGTTATCAGGGAGATGCGCGCGATCGAATATGCAAAATAGCGCGTTTTACGAGAAACGAAAAGGACGCTTTCAAGCGTCCTTTTTTGTCGCGGCGGTGAGAAACCAAGCGTTTGCATATTTGCTTGCCTGTCGCCGACGACTATAAAAAGCCGCGCCTTGCATGCTAAGGCCCTATGCCGTATACTCATGAAGTGGAGGTGGTTCCATGCGCTACTTTGTTGCCGATGCCCATTGTGATCGTTTGATGCACTCGCTTCCGGCCCCCGACATTACGCCGGGCAGGCTCAAGCGTGGCGGCGTGGCCTTACAAGTATTCGCGCTGTTTGCCGGGATTTTAGGCCCTGCGGGCGATCCGTACGCCGTGGTGCGCAACGAGCTTGCGGTGTTTTATCGGCTAACCGAGGCTTCGTGCGCGGACGGGTGGGAACTTCGCCAGACGAAGGCGGCGTATCTTCCCGCCGATCACACTGCCGCTATGTTGTCGATCGAGGGCGGCGAGTGCCTCCAGGGGAGCCTTACGCGCCTTTACGAATTTGCGGCGCTGGGCGTGCGCATGATCGCGCTGACGTGGAACCATGAAAACGAGATCGGCTATCCCTCCAAGTACGGCGGCGCGGGGCTTAAGCCCTTTGGCAAGCGCTTGCTGCGCGAGATGGCGTCTTTGCATATTGCGGCTGATGTTTCGCACTTGAGCGAAAAAGGGTTCTGGGATGTCGAGGCCGCCTGCGGTCCGTTCATGGCTACGCACTCCAATGCGAAGGTGCTGTGCGACTGCCACCGCAACCTGACGGATGAGCAGATCAAGGCGATCATCCGACACAACGGCTTTATCGGCGTCAACTTCCTGCCGGCTTTTCTCAACGGCAGCCTGAAGGAAGGCGGCGCCGCCATCGACGATATCGTCCGGCACATCGATCACATGATGCAGTTGGGCGGGGAAAATGTGATTGGATTCGGCTCCGACTTTGACGGCATCACGGAACATTCCGCAGGGGCGACTGGGCCGGATTGCTTTCCCGCAATTCTCGAGGCATTGGAAAGGCAAAATTATCCCGAGGCGGTTCTTCGGCGCATCGCCGGTGACAACCTAGTGAGTTTTTTGAATCGGGTGTAGGACATTATGAAAATCGAATTGCTCGCACCGGCCGGCAGCATGGAAGGGCTTAGAGCGGCGGTGTCAGGCGGCGCGGATGCCGTCTATCTTGGCGGCACGGCATTTGGGGCGCGCAGCGCCGCGGAAAATTTTGCCGAGCTTGACCAGGCCGTAAGCTATTGCCATCTGCGCGGGGTGCGCGCATATCTGACGGTGAACACGCTGGTGAAGGATGGCGAGTTTTCCCGGCTTGACGAGCTGATTTGTGAGGCTGCCGAGGCGGGGATCGATGCGTGTATTGTGCAGGATATCGCCGTGGCAGGCCGCATCCGCGAGCTTGTGCCCGGCATGCCGCTGCATGCATCTACGCAGATGGCCCTCATGGGCCGCTACGGCGCGCGCTTTGCGTGGGAGTGGGGCTTTGCGCGGGCGATTGCCGCGCGCGAGTGCTCACTCGAAGCTATACAGGATATGGCGGCCGAGCTGCCCACCGAAGTGTTCGTGCACGGCGCGCTGTGCACAAGCTATAGCGGCCAATGCCTGATGTCGTCCCTAATCGGCGGAAGAAGCGGTAACCGCGGGCGCTGCGCGCAGCCATGCAGACTGCCGTATGCTATGCAGGGCGAGCGGGGGTATTGGCTCAGTACCCGGGATCTTTGCCTTATCGATCGCATTCCCGAGCTCTTGCACGCCGGCGCGGCCGCGTTTAAGATCGAAGGCCGCCTGCGCCGCCCGGAATACGCGGCCATCGCGACCGCTGCCTACCGAAGAGCGCTCGATGCCGCGATTGCGGGCGTGCCCTACGATTCCGCGCGGGATCGGCAAGATCTGTTCGCCATGTTCAACAGGGGCGAGTTTACGGATGGCTATGCGTTTGGCGGAACGATTGTAAACCCCGAGCGGCCCAACCACGGCGGCGTTTATGTCGGCGAGGCGAGGGCTGACGGCCTGCATGCGGAGACGGAGATTCATAAAGGAGATTCCCTTGAAATCCGCCCCTCCGGCAGGGGATTTGCCGCCGAACGCGATGTTTCCGGTTTTGTACGCATGAAGCTTCCGGCACACGGCGCGCTGTACCGTACGGTGGACGCGCGCCTGATGCACAGTGCGCGCGAAAGCTACGCGCAAGAAAAACGCCCTACGGCGATCGACGCCCGCGTCGTTTTAGTGCCCGGTGGAAATGCGCGGCTGCGGCTGGGGGCTGTGGAGGTAGAAGGGGATATCGTTCAAGAAGCGAAGAGCAGGCCGCTTTCCATAAAGGATATCAGGCGTTCGCTCGACCGCTTCGACGAATACCCATGGAGGCTCGGCGCGTGTGAGATGGAAGGCGAAAACGCGTTTTTGCCGGTGGCATCGCTCAATGCGCTGCGCAGGGCCGCTATAGTAAAGTTGGCGGCGCATGTGCTAAAGGCGGCGAGAGGATTCGAACCTCCCGCCATGATGCGCAGCGCTCAGAATCAGGCGATACCCGCGAAAAGCGCCTGTACCGATCCTCTCCTCGTTTTGCAATCCGCCGAAATCAACGAGCTTTGCCAGGCCGCGCCGTTTGTGGACGAGCTTTATTATGCGCCTTCCGATTGGCGCATTGCCTCCCTGACGCGGGATTTTCATAAGTTGCCGGAGAGCGTCCGGCTCGTGCTTCCGTTTTGGCTCGAAGGCGAATATCTGGAAAAAGCGCTTGACGCCTTTGATCGCCGCCGCTTCGTAGCGGGGAGCCCGGGCCAACTTGCCCTACTCAAGGGGCATGATGTTATAAGCGACTATACTGTACACGCGGCAAGCGCGCGGGCCGTGCGCGCGTGGCTTTCGATGGGAGCTGTTCGCGCTGCGCTCTCCCCGGAGCTGACGCTTGGCGAGATGACGGCGGCGGCTCAGGGCGGGGCTGCGGAGATGATCGCCTACGGCCGCCTCACGCTGATGACGCTTAGGCACTGCCCGGCTTCGGCACGCGCGACGGGGGAAGGCGGCTGCGCTGCCTGCGGGTTGCGCGGGGCGTTGATCGATAGAAAGGGCGAGACGTTTTCCCTCGTGAAGACCGACGCGCAGGACGGTTGCCGCGTTACGCTACTTAACGCCCATACCCTCAGCTGCCTTAGCGATGTCCACGCGCTGCGCACAGCGGGCGCTGCCGCGTGGCGCGTCATCGGCGCCGCGCAAGATGCGCGCGCGGTTAGGGATGCGCTGGACGGGAAGACTGTTAAGGACCGCCCCGGCCTTCCGGTCACGCGCGGGCATTGGTTTCGGGGCGTGGAGTGACGCATGTTATCGTCGGCCAACCCCAAAACTAGGACGGCGAGCGGATCTTTTTCATGCCGAAGGCATATCCCGAAGGATCGCTTCCTTCCGCGCACTTGCCCTGCGAAAAATTCTCTCGCTCGTCCGCGCTGCTTTTGAAGTTGTTAAACTATAAACCCGCCATTTTCCGGAAAGGCGATTTTCGAAAGATAAAAGGCCCCAGATAGGAGGAATCCACGTTGGAAGAGAGAAGCCTTCGGGTTTTAGAATTTAATAAAATACGCGATTTGCTCGTGGAAAACGCTCGCTCGGACATGGGAAAGGATCTCTGCCGCGCGCTTACGCCCTCCAGCGACCGTGCGACGGTGGAAGCGTGGCAAAATGAGACGGAAGAAGCCGTGGTGATCCTGCATCGCGTGGGCGCGCACCCGATTCCGGCTTTTGACGACGTGCGCGCGCAGCTCAAGCGCGCGGAGCTTGGCGCGGTGCTGTCCATGCGCGATCTTCTGCTGTGCGCGTCGGCAATGCGTTCCTCGCGCACGGCGTATGCGGCGCTGGCGAGGGAGGACGATGATGAGGAGGACCCTACGCCCAGAATCCACGCGTCGGCAGCATCGCTCCGCACGATGCGCCTTCTGGAGGAGGATATTGCGGGCGCGATTCTGAGCGATGAGGAGATGTCCGACGGCGCGAGCCCGGCCCTTGCATCCATCCGCCGCAAGGTGCGCCAGGCGAACGACCGCGTGCGCGAGAAGCTCAATTCCTACATTCGCAACCCCAGCTTTCAAAAATACCTGCAAGACCCCATCATCACGGTGCGTTCCGGCCGCTTTGTGCTGCCGGTGCGTCAGGAACACCGCCAGAGCGTTCCAGGGCTCATCCACGACCAGAGCTCAAGCGGTGCGACGCTGTTCGTAGAGCCGATGGCCATCGTCGAAATCAACAACGACATCAAGCAGTTCGCCGCCCAGGAACTGGCGGAGATCGAGCGAATCCTCGCAGAGTTTTCTTCGCGAGTGGCTGCAGTGGCGGCAGATCTGGCGACAAATCTTGAAATTTTAGCACACCTTGATTTTTTGTTTGCCAAGGGCGTGCTCTCGCGCGATATGCGCGCGTCGCAGCCCAAGCTCAATGAGGAGGGCAGGCTGCGCCTCAAGCGCGCCAGGCATCCGCTGATCGCCGCCGCCGCCGTCGTGCCCATCGATCTGTGGCTCGGCGAAGAGTTTTCAACGCTCGTCGTCACCGGCCCCAACACCGGCGGCAAGACCGTTACGCTAAAGACCGTCGGCCTGCTCGCGCTCATGGCGCAGGCGGGGCTGCAGTTGCCCTGCGATTTAGGCAGCGAAACGGCGGTTTTCGACAACGTGTTCGCCGATATCGGCGACGAGCAGTCCATCGAGCAGTCGCTCTCCACGTTTTCTTCGCACATGACGAACATCGTGCACATCCTAAAAAACGTGACGCCACATTCGCTGGCGCTGTTTGACGAGCTTGGCGCGGGCACCGACCCCACCGAAGGCGCGGCGCTGGCCATCGCGATCTTGGAGCGGCTGCGCAACCGGAAAATCCGCACGCTTGCCACCACGCACTATGCCGAGATCAAGGCATTCGCGCTGATGAACGAAGGCGTTGAAAACGCGTCGGTGGAGTTTAACATCGAGACTCTAAGGCCGACCTATAAACTATCCATCGGCATACCCGGCAAGTCGAACGCGTTTGAAATTTCAAGAAGGCTTGGGTTGATGGAAGATATCATCGCGCAGGCCACAAGGCGGCTCAGCACCGAGCAGATCAAGTTTGAAGACGTGATCTCCACCGCCGAGGCGCAGCGCCAGCGCGCGCAAAAGGAGCGGGAGCTCGCCGAGGAGGCGCGCGTTGAAACCGACAAGCTGCGCGCCGACGCTGAGAAGATGCGCACATCCATGGAGGCGCAACGGCAGGAATACCTGCGCAAGGCGCGCGATGAGGCAAAACAGCTGGTGCGCAGGGCGCAGGCCGAGATGGATGAGGCCATCGACGCGCTGAAAAAAGCGGACGCCGAGGGCCAGCAAAGGGCGGTGCAACAGGCGCGCCAGGCGATGCGCGACAGCATGTCCGCACTGTCGGAGGGGCTGCTTGAGGAGGAAATGCAGCGCCTTACGCCGCCGCCAAAGGATTTAAAGCCCGGCGAGACGGTTTTCATACAGCACCTGGGTACGAACGGCACCGTGCTCGCCCCGCCCAACGAAAAGGGAGAGGTGCCGCTGCAAGTGGGTATCATGAAGGCGACGGCGCATATTTCGCAATTGAGAGTCGCGCAGGAAAGCAAGCCCGATAAGGCGCGGGCGCGCGCGCAGAGGCAGATCAACGTTTCGCAGCGCTCCGCGGCGCTTTCGTGCGATGTGCGCGGGCAGTCGCTGGGCGAGGCGATCGAAAATGTGGATAAGTACCTTGACGACTGCGTGCTCTCCTCGCTCACCGAAGTGCAGATCGTGCACGGAAAGGGCACCGGTACCCTCAGGCAAGGCCTTCATCAACATCTTCGGCGTCACGCGCATGTGGATAGCTTCAGGCTCGGCAAGTACGGCGAGGGAGAGGAGGGCGTGACGGTCGTCACGCTCAGGCAGTAGGCATGAAAATCACAAAAGCGGTACTTACCAACATGGTTTTGGTACAGGACCCTGTTACAAACAAAATCGTGGCACAGGATCGCCAAAAGGGCGAGTGGGACGGCATCACGCTGCCCGGAGGGCATGTCGAGAACGGCGAGAGCTTTGTGGATGCCGCCAAGCGGGAGGTTTTCGAGGAAACTGGGCTTAGAATCGACCGCCTGGAACTGCGCGGCGTCGCCCAATGGTGTAGAGCCGACAGCGGCGACAGGCACATTGTTTTTTTGTACAGAACGCGCAGTTTTTCCGGCGAACTGCTTGCAGAAACGCCCGAAGGACGCCTTTTCTGGGCGGGGCTTGACGAGCTTCATGGGATGAAGCTCAGCGCCAATGTAGAGCCCATAATGGAAGCGCTCTTAAGGGACGACGCATGCGAGGCCTTTGCCGAATGGGTGGACGATTTTTCCGCTCCGATGATGGTTATATAAGCAACAGAGAGAAGGCCGTGACAGTAAAGGAGATGGAAAGAAAGTGCAGTGGCACGAGCAATATACCAAAGAAAACGAGCCGATGCGGGAGGATATGTCTTCGTGCATAAACATGCCCGCGTGGAACGAACTCTTAGGCTGGATAGAAGGTATAAGCGGGAAGCTCAAAACGGCATATAGCGCCTGCAGCATGCAGCGCGGGTGGAACGTAAAATGCACGAAGAAGGGCAAGTCTCTCGCGACGCTGTACCCGCAAAACGGCTATTTCAAGGCGTTAATCGTGCTTCCCGACCGCATGGTCGGAGCGATTGAGCCGCTCTTGCCCGCTATGAGCGAGCGCGTACAAGGCGCGTATCGCCAAACGCCTTCGTCCATGGGCGGGCGCTGGCTGATGCTCGAGGCGAGAGACGAACGCGTCGCCGAGGATATCCGTACATTGATCAAAGCAAAGGCGGATGCTTTATGACGAGGGTTTTGCTCGTCGACGACGACGCCAACATCCGCCAGCTTCTAAAGCTCTATCTCGAAAGGGAAGGGCTCGAGGCGGATGAAGCCGCGCGCGGAGATACGGCGCTGGAGGTGTTTGAAAAGCGGCCGCCGGCTTTGGTTTTGCTCGATTTGATGCTGCCGGGGCTCGAGGGCATCGAGGTATGCCGCCGCATACGGCGCGTGTCGTCGATCCCCATCATTATGCTTACGGCGAAAGACGAAACGATGGATAAAATTCTCGGCCTGGAGCTCGGCGCGGACGACTACATTACCAAGCCCTTCGACCCCAAAGAAGTGATCGCCCGCGTCAAGGTCTGTCTGCGCCGTGCACAGGGCGGGAGCGAGCCGGCCAAGGCGCTTGCGTATCCGGAACTTTCCGTGAATTTGACGGGCTATGAAGCTTCTTACCGGGGCGAGCGGATTGACATGCCGCCCAAGGAGCTTGAGCTTTTATACTTTCTCGCATCGCATCCCGGGCAGGTATTTACCCGTGAGCAGCTTCTTGAGCAGGTATGGGGGTATGATTACTTTGGGGATTCGCGCACGGTAGACGTGCATATTAAGCGCCTGCGCGAAAAGTTTTTGGGCAGCGAAGAGCACGGCTGGCAAATCCGCACCGTATGGGGTGTGGGTTATAAGTTTGAGGCGCATGCATGAAGCTGCGCGCAAAGCTTTTCTTAGCCCTTTCCGGCGTGGCGCTCGCGGCGCTTGCTATGATGCTTTTGATCGTGGCATCCATGAACCAGCGCGAGCAGGAGCGGCGCGCATACGGCGTTGTGGGCGTTACGGCGGCGGACATTGCGCTTCTTCGCGGCGCGGTGGAAGATGAAAAGGCCGACGCGAGCATCTACCTTGCGCGCCTGAGCGCCGCGCAGGAGACTGGGTCCATGTCCGCATGGCTGGTCTATCCAAGCGGCGCGATTCTACCGGCGGACTGGATGCCAGGCGACTATACGGGGTTTACCGGCTGGAGCGTCGAGCAGTTTGACATCGCGCCGGCATTTTCCGCCGAGGACATCAGCGTCTACGTCGAGCCGGCGCTGCGCGGAGAATCCATGATCATTACCGGGACGTTTGGCGGCAGACTCAAAAGCGCGTCCGTCACGGCGATTGAGCCGGTTAGGCGCGCGGACGGGACGATTTCTTCGGCGTTGTTTGTGCACCGAAGCCTTGACGCGCTGGAAAGGGGCGATCTGTTTGCGATATGGCGGCAGGCGGGCATCGCCTTTGCCGGAGGCATAGCGGCGGCTATTTTGCTTGCGTTGTGGCAAAGTGGCATACTCGCAGCGCCTTTTGAGAAACTTGCCGTGGCTTATGCGCGAAGGGAGGAGCGGGCAGGGGGAGAAGAAGCCCAGCTTGGACACGCACTTGAGCGTATGGATGCTCAGATCAGCGATCTGGAGGAGCTCAGGCGTGGCTTCGTGTCCAATGTATCGCACGAGCTTCGCTCGCCTCTGACGAACATCGTGGGCTACTTGCAGGGCATCGTAGATGGCGCGGTCTCCCAAGACGAAAGCGCGCGCTACACAGAGATAGCGCTTGACGAGGCCAAGCGGATGTCTTCGCTGATTGGAGATCTTCTCGACCTTTCGCGCCTGGAATCCGGCCGCTTTTCGCTTAACATGGAAGAGTTTGACGTATGCGAGCTATTGCGCCGATCTCTCGCGGCGCACGCAAACCGTTTGGAAGAGAAGTATATCCGCCTTACGGTGGATTTTCGGGAGGAAGTTTTGCCTGTGCACGGCGATCCGCGCTGGATTAGGCAGGCGGTCGACAACATCTTGGGCAATGCGATCAAGTTTGTAGGGGAAGGCGGCGCAGTGACGATACGCGCGCAGGCCTTGCAGGACAGGGTGTACGTGATGGTGGCCGACGACGGCCCCGGCATCGATAAGCAAGATCTCGACCATGTCTTTGAATGGTTTTATAAGGCGGACAAGGCGCATTCCGGCGAGGGGACGGGGCTTGGGCTTGCGATCGTCAAGAGCATCCTTAGCAGGCACGGGCAGGCTGTCAAGATTTCGTCGCGGCCCGGGCACGGCGTCATCGTCACGTTTTCATTGGCGCTTTTTCGCTCCCTTTGACATTCGTTTCCTGTGAGGATACAATACCGGAGAAAGAAGGGTATGCAATGCAATTTCACGAAGAACCGAAAAAGAAAGGCCGGGGGCTGACGATTCTATCGGCTTCGCTCGTCGTCATCCTCTTGGGCTGCATGGTGGCCATGGTGCTCTTTCCCGGCAACGGGGGGGAAGGCGAGGCCGCAGGGGCGCCCGGAGCCTCTGCGTCTCCAAGCCCGAGCAATGGCGCCGTGGAAAATACGCCGGCCATCGCAACGCCTTCATCGGGAGGAGCTTCCATCGATTTGCGCTCCAACCCGTTCGTTGAAATTGCGAGGGACGCAAGCCCCAGCGTAGTGGGGGTCTCTAACAAAATTCGCTGGTTTGTCGATCAGAGCGGCTCGTTGGGGGACGTGGAACAGGGCTCGGGTTCGGGCGTGATTATCTCAAAGGACGGCTACATCGTCACCAACCAACACGTAATTTCCGGGGCGGAAATCGTAACCGTGGTGATGGTGGACGGCGAGGAGATCGAGGCAAAGGTGGTCGGCGAGGACAAAACTTCCGATTTGGCGGTGCTCAAGATCGAAAAAGAGGGCTTGGTGCCCGCTAAAATCGGCAACTCGGCCTCGGTACAGGTGGGCGAGTTTGCCATCGCCATCGGCTCGCCGCTGGGCAATCAGCTGTTTGGATCGGTGACGCTGGGCATCATCAGCGCTACCGGCCGCATTTTAGACTTGAGCGACGACAACCGCGTGGAGCTTTTGCAGACGGACGCGGCCATCAACCCCGGCAATTCCGGCGGGGCCCTGTACAACGTTAGAGGCGAGCTCATCGGCATCAACACCATCAAGTTTGCGTATGCGGGCTCCGGCATCTCCGCCGAGGGGCTTGGTTTTGCGATACCCATCGACAACGCGCTGCCCATCGTCAACGAGCTCATTCAAAACGGCAAGGTGGTAAGGCCCGTGCTGGGCATTGGGCTCGTGATGGTGGATGAGTACACCGCCAAGCAGGCAAATGTGCCCATAGGCGTTCTGGTGCGAAAGGTGTACGAAGGCTCGCCCGCGGCCAAGGCGGGGCTTCGCGAAATGGATATCATTACCCACATCGATGGAACAAAAATCGAGATCTATGCCGACCTTACATCCAAGCTCAACTCGCATCAGTTCGGCGATGAGGTTCAGCTTACCATCTACCGGGATGGGAAGACGCTGGATGTCACTGCGGTGCTCGCCGCTTACGAGATCCCGCCACAGTAGTCGGGTCGCACTGCGCCTCATACCCCCACAACATTGCGATGTTGCGGGGGTATGTTCGCTTCGTGGCCTCGTCGTCGCGGGCTGCGTATCGCTCGCTTCCACCCTGCGGTGTGAAAGCTCGTTCACTCCGCCGCTCCTCCTCTTCCATAAAAGCACTGTGGCGCTTTTATGGATAGGGCACGACAAAAAAGGAAGCGGAGCGCGCGGTCTTCGGTTTTCTTAATTCCAAAGAAACCTCAGTTTCTTTGGAAAGAGGAGGGACCACGGAGCGTAAAAATCCCGCCATACCGCATTTTGGTGGGATTTCGGAGCGCAGTGCGCCCCGACGATGTCGCTCTTCCTCTTCCATAAAACCACTGTGGCGCTTTTATGGACATAGAACGACGGGCGGAAAACGGAAGCGTGCATTCTTCGTTCTTCTTACTCCTATAGGACGCCTCAGCGTCTTATAGGAAGGGGAGGTTTCATGCAGCGCCAATTCCCCGCAGTACCGCAGTGCGTGGGGAATAGAGCGTAGTGCAAACCGACGAGCTATCTCATCGTTTTTTCCAGGATGAATTGGCCCCCGCTTTCGCTTTGCGGGTCTTCGATGCGCACGGCGTGAAAGCCGCATTTATTGATGTAAAAATTATGGTTTCTCCGAGAAAAAACAGGGGTCTCCGTGCGCCACTTCGCAGTATCGGGGTATTTTGCCTCGATATATTCCCATACGGTCGTTCCGACCCCGCAATCCTGAAAGCCGGTATCCAGGAACATGCAGCCGAGCGTATTGATCTTATCTTTGTTGATCCATACGTTAATGGCGCCGATTGCTCGGCCGTCTTTCGCGATTTTGTATGCGTCTGAGCCGCTGCCGATGAACCATTTTTTTAGGAAGTCGCCATTGTCGTAGCCGTCCGGCCCGCCGTGCGGTTGGTTCAGGTGTCTGCGCGTATCCTCGTCAAAGGATCGTTTCATAATCGGGGTTAACTCGGCAATATCGCTTTGTGTAAACGGTACGAATTCCAGGCCCTTGAAGGTATCCATGTTCCGCCCTCCATTTTCTCATGTAGTGATTGAGCGTTTGCGGAGTCATCGGCACGATTGCCGACGCGTCATTGAGATATCTCACGCAAAGTATAAACCTTGACGCCGCGGCAATTGCAAGGGGATAATCACAGCAATCATAAATGCCCGGGCGCAGCGCGCCCAGGCATTTATGATGAATAAAAAAATTATGATTCCTCTAGGATACCTGAGGGTCTCTGGTCTTTCCCATCCATTGGATGCCGATGGCACCCGGGCCTACGTGCACCGCGATGACCGGGCCTAGGAAACTGATGGTGATATCGTGAAGTTCGGGAATCAGCTCGAGTATATATTGCTTCAAGAGCTCCGCGTCTTCCTGCGCATCGGCCTGCGCAATGCGAATCGTTTGTCGCTCAGGATCGACGATCCTTTCTCGTATGCGCTTGGCGATCACCTTGAGGGATTGCTTGCGCCCCTTCACCTTTTCCTTCGCGACGAGGCGGCCTTCATAGTCGATATCGATCAAGGGCTTGATGTCGAGCATCGTTCCAAAGAACGCCGCAGCCCCGGTGAGGCGGCCCGATTTGCGCAGGTAGCTCAGATCGTCCACCGTGAGGATATAGTTCTGCCGCGGGATCATCTCGTTGAGGTGCTGAGCAATCTCGTCGATCGTGCGCCCTTCGTCCCGCATCGCAAGGGCTTCTTCCGTAGCGTGCGTCATGCCGATGGACATGCCGCGACTGTTGATGATTTCGATCCGCCGGTCGGGATACTGAGCAAGGAGCTCGCCCTTTGCCAAGTGGGCGTTGTCGTAGGTGCTCGACAGCGATGGGGACATGCAGATGAACAGGATGTCGTCTCCACGCTTCAGCAGGGGCTCGAAATATTCGACGTACTGCACCGGGTTGAGCATGGATGTTTTAAGATCTTTACCCGCCTTCTGCGCCTGAAAGAATTCCCGCGCGCGTTCTCCGCGGCCCATGTCGTGAAAATACTGTTCGCCGTCGATATAGTAAGGCATATAGAGCATTTCCAGGTCGTATTTGTCGAGCAATTGATAAGGAAAATCCGAATTTGAGTCGGTCATGATGGCCAAAGCCAAACAATATCTCCTCCCTTACGAAATATTTCTTAACCCGCGGACCGGCGGATCTCTCAAGGCCCTGCCGGAGCGGGGGATTAAGCTAGCGCGGGCAGATCTAAAAAGATCTCGCCGGGGGGCAGGCCGTCGATCAGGCCGTTATCAAGGGTGAAGGTACCCAACCTTTCGCCGACGGGTTCGTAGAGGATGTATTCGTTTTGCGGCGTAACGGCCAACAGCCAGACCTGTGTACCGGCGTCCAGCGTAAACGGCTCTTCGGCCTCGTTAACGAGCGCAATGCTGTTAAGAAGCGAAGTTTTGATGTTCATCCTGCGAAGCGACATCGCCTGCGGCCTGAGGGTTCCGCCGGAAAGGCGGTAGGGCAGCGGGTAGCGCCACGCGCACAGGTCGGTATCTAGCGAATACGAGTTGACGATGCCGTTGCCGTAGATGCGTATGGTGTCGCGGTCGCCCTGAAGATCGCCCAGCATGATTAGGCGGCTGCCGTCGTAGGTAAAGAACGCAAGCCGATAGTCGCCGCCGGGTTGCGTGAAGGGGATGGCGAGTTCCAGCTGCTTGTCGCTCCTGTCGATATCGCATAGGTAGATCTTGTTGTCGATCTGCGCAAGCTCTATGGTATAGCGCGTGCCGCCGATTTGCAGCGTGCCGGAACCCGACAGGCGGTCGGCCGTCAGCGCGAAGGACTCGGCCTTACCGTCTCCGTTCAGATCCGCCTGCGCGCGGTTGTTGCGCACGATCTTCATATTGGTGTAGTGTTCCATCGCGTTGTTGCGCAGGAAGATCATGTTGGCGGCTTCCGTTTGCGTAAGGTTTTCCTTTTTAAAGTTGGGGTCGGGCTCGTACCACGGCCGATCGGTAAAATCGTAGGAGCGATACTCTTTGATGCCGCGCCTGGCGGCGATTTCGCGCCACGCCCATTCCAAATCGCGCGGGGTTGCCTCGGTGAGCTGATCGGAGGTAAGCAGCCGCTCGCTGGAATAGGGGTATACCGCGAGGGGGTCGTCGCCCTCGCGCGGCAATTCTTTTACCTGCGCTTTGGCGAAGACGAAGGCTTTTTCAATGGGCGTAAGCTCCGGCTCCGGCGTCGGCGCGGGCGTATTCATCACCGGCGTGGCGTCGCCGACGATGGGCTCGTTAGGCTCGGGGGTATATTCTTGGGCGCAGCCTGCGAGTAGGAACGCGAGCATAAACAGCAGCGCAATGCGCGGACGCAGCTTCATGAGAGCACCTCTTGCATAAAAATGACGAAAAGCGTATCAATGATTAAGTATAGTCGCCGGACTCCAAAATGAGAATATCTGAGCGGCCTGTTTCCCGCGTTACGGCGTTGGCGACCTCGACGTGCCTGCCTGGCACGCCTGCGTTCTTCGCCTTGTAGCGCGAAAAACATTCTCGCTCATCTCATTCCCATTTTGAAGTCCAGTGACTATATACAGTTTCCTACGACAGTATACTGTATTTTTTGGAATCCTTCAAACAGCGTTTGCGCTCTTTGCGATTTTACCGCACTTGTAACTTTGGTGGATACGGGGTATACTGTATGTTAACTATTCATCATGTTGAGGTGATCGTTTCGTGGACCCTGACGGTAGTAATACCTATTTGCTACTCGCGCTCTTTATCCTATGCGTTCTCTTCTCTTGTTTTTTTTCCGCGTCGGAAACCGCGCTGACGACGGTAAACAAAGTCAGGCTTCGCAATATGCTGGAAAACGGCACGCGCGGAGCCAAGCGTCTGGCTAAGCTGCTCAATTACCCCGACAGGATGCTCGCCGGCATTCTGGTCGGCAACAACTTCGTCAACATCAGCGCTTCGGCGCTCGCCACATCCTTTGCCATTCGTACATTCGGCAATCAATACGTGGGTTATGCTACCGGCGTCGTCACGTTTATCGTGCTGGTGTTTGGGGAAATCACCCCCAAGACGTTTGCGGTGCGCTACAACGAGCGCATTGCCCTTGCGGTGGCTGCGCCCATTCAACTGATCGTCTACATTTTTACCCCCGTATCGTTTATCTTGAACAAGATTACCGCATTTTTTCTGTTGATCACCGGCGCGAGGAAACGCGCGCCGGAGACGAGCATTACCGAGGAAGAGATCATCACTATGGTCAACATGAGCCATGAGCAGGGCGTGTTGGAAACCGAAGAGCGCCACATGATCCGCAATGTGTTCGAATTTGGGGACGGCATGCTGCGCGAGATCATGACGCCGCGCGTGAACGTAGTGATGGTGGATATCGCATGGTCATACCGCGAGATGCTCGAGCTGTTCCGCGAACATCAGTTTACGCGCATGCCGGTATACCGCGACTCGCCCGACGAGATCATCGGCATCCTCAACCTTAAGGATTTGTTGTTTGAGGAAGTCGGCTCCGAGGCCATGTGCATCGAAAAGGTGTTGCGCCCGGTCAATTTTGTGTATGAGTTTAACAACATCTCCAAGACGTTTGCGCAGATGCGCAGAGAGCACATCGGCCTTTCGGTCGTGCTGGACGAGTACGGCATCATGGCCGGCATCATTACCATCGAGGATTTTATCGAAGAGATCGTCGGCGAGATCACCGACGAATACGACGAGGCCGAGGAAGAGATGATCCATAAAGTAGGGGAAGAATATCTTGTGGACGGCACGCTTTCCCTGGACACGTTCAACGAAACCGTCGGAACCGAGATTGAATCCGACGAGTTTGAATCCATCGGCGGTTATTTGCTCGGCCTTACCTCGGAACTGCCCAGCGAGGGAACGATGATTCGCCATGCGGGCATCGCTTTTACCATTGAAAAGGTAGATTCCAACCGCATCGAAACCATCCGCGCGCGCTACGAACAGGATGTTTCCGTGGAGGGCGAGAGCGGCGGGGAATTGTTTGTGCAGAAGACATAAATGTGCTTGACAGCGCGCCGCTTCCGTGCTATATTTTTACGGCAAAGCAGAAGCCGCCCGCTTCTCACCATGCGGCATAGCCAGCATGGTACGGCAATTTATCGCAAGATAGTTATGCTGCGGGTGGCGTATGCCATCCGCTTTTTTATGCTACGATCTGGAGGTGTTTACGCATCAACACGGAATGGATGATCAACGAGGAGATCCGCGATAAGGAAGTGCGCGTCGTCGATGAAAACGGCGAACAACTCGGCGTCCTTCCCACGCGCCAGGCGCTTGCTATGGCCGAGGAGAAGGAGCTGGATCTTGTCAAAATCGCGCCACAGGCCAAGCCGCCCGTCTGCAAGTTTATGGACTACGGCAAGTTCCGCTTCGAGCAATCCAAGCGGGATAAAGATGCGCGGAAAAATCAGAAGGTCATCGAGGTCAAAGAAATTCGTCTGTCGCCCACGATCGAGGATCACGATGTCGACGTGCGCGTAAAGAACGCGATTAAGTTCTTGCAGGACGGCAACAAGCTTAAGTGCTCGATACGCTTTCGCGGGCGCATGGTTACGCATTCCGAAATCGGAGTGCAGGTGATGACCGAGTTCTTTGATAAAGTTAAAGATCATGCGGTGATGGACCGCCGCCCGCTTACCGAAGGGCGCACCATGACCATGATGCTTTCGCCCAAAGTCGAAAAGCCTGAAAAGGCCAAGGGAAAGGGCAAGCCGGGCGAAGCCGCCCAGGATGCCCAATAACGATTACGAGGAGGGGTATACAATGCCCAAGCAAAAGACACACCGCGGCGCGGCCAAGCGCTTTTCGCTGACCGGCACGGGCAAGGTAAAGCGTGCGTGCGCCAATAAGAGCCATTATGCAAACTACAAGGCCCGCAGCCGCAAGCGCAGGTTGCGCATGGGGAGCCTTGTTTCCGCGGAAGCGAATACCGTCCGCAAGCTGATTCCCTACAAATGAGCAACCGCCATCACAGGCATTTAAAGGAGGTACATTCCTATGGCAAGGGTTAAGATGGCGGTCAACGCCAATAAGCGCAAGAAAAAGGTTATGAAGCTGGCCAAGGGCTACTTTGGCGCCCGTTCCAAGCTGTTTCGTACCGCGAATGCGGCGGTTATGCGCTCGCTTCGCTATGCATACATCGGCCGTAGGCTGCGCAAGCGCGATTTTCGCAAGCTGTGGATCGCCAGAATCAACGCCGCCGCGCGCCAGCACGATCTGTCCTACAGCCGTTTTATCAACGGGCTCAAGCGCGCCGGCGTTACAGTAAACCGCAAGATGTTGGCGGAAATCGCCGTGAACGACGCCCCGGCCTTTGAAAAGATGGTGGATCTGGCGAAGGCCTCGCAAATTTAGGTTGGCATACTGTGTATAAAGCTCCTGTCATGCTCAGGCATGGCGGGAGTTTTGCGTTCCGACTCTGTTTGCTTCCTTCAAAATTGTTGCAGCGGTTTTGAGAAAGGAAAAGGGCAGCAAAGCGGGTATTCGCGGTGCAGCAACAGAAGAGAAATGAAGCAAATGTGTCTCGGCGACTTGACATGCCAGGTGATATGAGGTTTCATAAAGATAGGGTTTATATGTATAAAGAATCGGGAGTAGGAGGATAAGAAGAGATGAATTCTGCAAAGGATTGTTATGTGCTGTCCAATGGGGTAAAGATCCCCTGCATCGGCTTTGGCATGTGGCAGACGCCGGATGGCCAGGTGGCTGTCAAGGCGGTGAAGGACGCGATTGCCTGCGGATACCGCCATATCGACACGGCGGCGGGCTATGGCAACGAGGAGAGCGTGGGCGTAGGCATCCGCGAAAGCGGCGTTGCGCGCGAGGAGATCTTCGTAACCAGCAAGCTGCAAAACGACATGCACGGCTACGACAACACGATGAAGGCATTTGAAGGATCCATGAAGAAACTCGGCATGGAGTATATGGATCTATACCTGATTCACTGGCCCAACCCGATCGCCTTTCGCGACCATTGGCAAGAGGCCACCGCGGGCACTTGGAAGGCGTTCGAAGAGCTGTACGCCGCGAAACGCATCCGCTCCATCGGCGTGAGCAACTTCATGTCCCGCCATCTTAAGGAGCTTGAAAAGACGCTGACCGTCGTGCCGATGGTCAACCAGGTGCGCCTGTGCCCGGGCGAGACGCAGCCGGATGCGAGTGCCTATTGCGGCTCCCACAACATCCTTCTGGAGGCGTATAGCCCCCTGGGCACCGGCAAGATCTTCGAAGTGCCTCAGATGCAGGCATTCGCGGGAAAGTATGGCAAGAGCATCGCCCAGATTTGCGTGCGCTGGTGCCTACAGATGGGCTATTTGCCGCTGCCTAAATCGGTAACCCCTTCTCGCATTCAAGAGAACATCGAAGTATTCGATTTTGAGCTGAGCGACGAGGATATCAAGACCATCGCCGAGCTGACAGATTGCTGCGGGCCTTCCAGAGACCCCGACACGACGCCGTTCTAAAAGTCAGGCACATGCGATGCGCGAGGGCCTGCCGGGCCCTCGCTGTAAACGAAGGAGGGTATGCTATGAGAACCATGACCCTTGGCAAGAGCGGCCTTCGAGTGCCGGTGATCGCCGTAGGTTGCATGCGAATCAACGGCCTTGACAAGGCAGCGGCCGAAAAGTTTATCAGAACCTCGATCGAACTGGGCGCGAATTTCTTCGATCATGCGGATATTTATGGCGGTAACGCCTGTGAGTCGATCTTTGCCGATGCGATCGGCATGACGTCCGCAATCCGCGAAACGATGATTCTCCAAACCAAGTGCGGCATCCAAAATGGGCAGTTTAATTTTTCCAAGCAGCATATTTTAGAGTCGGTCGACGGAAGCCTCAAGCGCCTGAAAACCGAATACCTCGACGTGCTCTTGCTGCATCGCCCCGATATCCTGATGGAACCCGAGGAAATCGCCGAGGCGTTCGATGCGCTAAGCGCCTCGGGCAAAGTGCGCTCCTTCGGCGTATCCAACCAGCACCCCGGCCAGATCAGCCTGCTGATGAAATATGTAAAGCAGCCCATCGTCGCCAACCAGCTGCAGCTGAGCATCACGAACGCCACGATGCTTTCCTGCGGCGTCAACGTCAACATGGAAAACGAATCCGCGGTAAACCGGGATGGCTATGTGCTTGATTTTTGCCGGCTTCACGATATTACCGTGCAGCCTTGGTCGCCGTTCCAATACGGCTTCTTCGAGGGTGTTTTCCTGGACAACCCCAAGTTCCCCAAGCTCAACGAGGCGATCGACGCGATTGCCGCGAAATATGGCGTTTCCAATACAACCATCACCATCGCCTGGTTGCTTAGGCACCCTGCCCATATGCAGCCGGTTACCGGCACGATGAACCTTGCGCGCATCGCCGACTGCGCCAAGGCGGCCGATATTATGATCACCCGCGAAGAATGGTATGAAATCTACCGCGCCGCGGGCAATATTTTGCCGTAGAGCAGCTGCGAAGAACCATATGGCAATTCTCGAATCACGTATAATGCCGTCGCGATTTGTCGCGGCGGCATTGTGTCTGAAAGTAGATTGCATTTGCCGTCCTATGTTGCCATATTGCCTAAAAACGGGGCTTTTTCGGGGTTTTTTGGTATACAGAAAAACGGAACTGTGGTATATTTATGTTAGATTTCTGTAAGCATCCTTTAAGATGCTTGACATTCGCACTTCCCGGAGATATGCTATTTAGCGCATTGATAATTTAAATCACTAAAGGATGTGAAGGCCATGCGCGACGACGGCAAGCGGAGGCTTCCCGAAGGCGTATCCGATGCGTTGCCCGCGGAGTGCGCACGCAGGCGCGATATCGAAGGCCGGATTCTCGAACGCTTCAGCCTATGCGGCTACGACGAGGTTCGTACGCCCGCGCTTGAATATTTTTCGCTCTTTCAAGGGCCCGGCGGCCCCCGCGAGAGTGCCGTGATCAAGACGCTCGACCATACGGGAAGAATTCTCGCGCTGCGCCCGGAGTTTACCACGCCGATCGCCAGGCTCGTTTCCACTCGCATGCGAGACTCGGTTTTGCCGCTGAGGCTGTGCTATTTGGGCGTTGCGTTTGACAACCAGCACGACCACGCCGGCATGAGGCGCACCGAGTTTACCCAGGCAGGCGTCGAGATGCTGGGCCTGGGGGGCGCCTTTGCGGATGCGGAGGTCATCGCCCTCGCCGCCTCTATCATGGAAACCGTCGGCTTGACGGACTATCTGATCGATATCGGCCAGGTGGATTTCTTTAAGGGCCTGATGGAGGAAGCCGGGCTTGGCAGCGACTTGGCGGAAGAGCTGCGCATGGCTGTCGAGCAAAAAGACTCGCTTTCGATGGAGATGCTGCTGCGCTCAGTCGACGTTTCGGGGGATGTTTCGGGCAAAATCATGGCCCTGCCGTCGCTATACGGCGGGCCGGAAGTTATACGGCGGGCGATGGATATGACGCGCAGCCCGCGCTGTCGCGTGGCGCTTAACAATCTCGCCGCCGTGTACGATATTCTCGTAGGCTACGGCCTTGCCGAGCACATTACGCTGGATCTTGGCATGGTGCACTCCATCAACTACTATACCGGCGCGATTTTCCGCGGTATTTCGGGGCAGCTCGGCGCGCCGATCCTATCGGGAGGGCGTTACGACGCGCTGATGAAGGAGTTTGGCATGGACGTGCCCGCCACGGGCTTTGCGCTGGGCGTCGAGCGGCTTATCGAGGCGGTGGCCAGGCAGGACGGCCCTGTCGGCGAGGTGGGCGTGGATGTCGTGGTAGTATGCGAAACGTACGATGCTAAAAACTTGGCCGCCATTGAGGAAATCCGTAGACAGGGCCTTAGGGTGGAAATGGCATACGAGCAGGATGAAGGCGCCGTTTTAGAATATGCGCGCCGGCGCGGCGCTCGCGCCATGAAGCTGCGCGGAGGCGAGGAGGTGGAGCGATGAAAGATGTGATTACGATCGCCTTATCCAAAGGCAGGCTGACGGAACAGGCTGCACAGCTTTTAGAGGGCGCGGGCGTCGATTGTGCGCAGCTGCGCGATCAGAGCCGTAAACTTGTGCTGGAGGACCAGTTAGGCGGCTTTCGGTTCATCCTCGTCAAGCCTTCCGACGTGCCGACCTATGTCGATTACGGCGTTGCAGACCTGGGCATCGTGGGTAAAGATACGATTATGGAGGAGAACCGTCCGTTGTACGAGCTGATGGATCTGGGATTTGGGGCGTGCAAGCTGTGCATCGCGGGCTTTGAGGGGCATAGGCCCACAGGGGCTCTTCGCGTCGCAACAAAGTACCCCAACATTGCCAGAGCCTTCTACCACGCGCGCGGGGAGAACATCGAGATCATCAAGCTCAACGGATCTGTGGAGCTCGGGCCGGTGATCGGGCTTTCCGACGTTATCTTAGATATCGTGGAAAGCGGCGGAACCCTGCGCGCCAACGGTCTTTCCATCCTCGAGGAGGTTTGCCGGGTTTCCGCCCGATTAGTCGCCAACACGGTGAGTTTTAAGGTGAAGTCCCAGCGCATAAAGAAATTGCTAAGCGGCATACAAACACAACTTCCGGGGAGGAATGAAGGATGATTCCAAAGTATGTGCTCGCAACCGGGCAGGCGTTGCCCGAACGCATTTCCTCGCGCACGCAGCTGGACGATCTGGCCGTGCAGGAAACGGTGCTTAGGATTTTGCGCGACGTTAAAGAAAACGGGGATGCCGCCGTGCTGCGCTACAACAAGGAGCTGGACGCGGCGGATATGACGGCGGATGAATTGCGCGTAACCGGAGACGAAGTTAACGACGCGTATAAGAAAGTCACCCCCGGCACGGTGGCGTCGATGCGACGGGCGGTAGAGAACATCCGGGCGTATCACGAAAAGCAAAAGCGCCAGTCGTGGATGGACTTTGGCAAGCGCACCTTGCTCGGGCAACTGATTTTGCCGATTGAAAACGTTGGCATCTACGTTCCCGGAGGTTCCGCGCCGCTGTTCTCTTCGGTGATGATGAACGCTTTGCCTGCGGTGGTGGCGGGGGTTGGGCGCATCGTAATGGCCACGCCGCCCCGTGCGGACGGGACGGCCGCCCCGGAAATTTTGATCGCTGCGTACGAGTGCGGCGTGAAGGAGATCTATAAAGTCGGGGGAGCGCAGGCCATCGGGGCGATGGCCTACGGCACCGAATCTATCGCGTCGGTGGATAAGATCGTCGGCCCCGGCAACGTGTACGTGGCCAACGCCAAGCGCGAGGTATTCGGCAAGGTCGGCATCGATATGATCGCCGGGCCGAGCGAGATCCTGGTCGTGGCCGACGCATCCGCCAAGCCCGCGTGGATTGCCGCCGATATGCTTTCGCAGGCGGAACACGATCCCCTCGCGGCGGCGTATCTGATCACCGATTGCGAAAGCGTCGCCGACGCGGTGATCGAGGAGCTTGAAAAGCAGCTTAACGGGCTGCCGCGCGCCGACATCGCCAGAGAGTCGCTCAGCGCTCACGGAGCCGTGATGCTGGTCGCCGACATGCCCGTTGCGATGGAGTTTGCCAACAAGATTGCCCCGGAGCACCTGGAGCTTTGCGTGGAGAATCCGGGCGGCCTTTTGGGCTGGGTGCGCAATGCGGGCGCGTGCTTTATGGGCCATACCACGCCTGAGCCGTTGGGAGATTACTATGCCGGGCCCAACCACGTTTTGCCCACGTCGGGGACGGCGAGGTTCTTCTCGCCGCTATCGGTGGATGACTTTGTGAAAAAGACTTCGGTTATCCGCTACTCGACGATGGCGCTTGCCGGCGCGGCACAGGATGTGACGGCGCTGGCCCGCGCCGAGGGGCTGGAGGCGCATGCGCGGGCCGTCGAGATCCGCCTTAAGGAGACCCGCGAAAAGGATCAGCTAAGGGGGGAAGCCCCGTGAGGCAGGCCCAGATCGCCCGCAAGACGACGGAAACGGACATTGCCCTGAACCTTACGCTCGATGGCGAGGGAAAGGCTGAGGTAGACACCGGCATCGGCTTTTTCGATCATATGCTCGCATCCTTTGCCAAGCACGCATTGATCGACCTTACCCTCAATTGCAAGGGCGATCTATCCGTAGACAGCCACCATACGGTCGAAGATTGCGGCATTGCGCTGGGCGATGCGCTTAATGCTGCGCTGGGAGATAAGGCGGGCATCACCCGCATCGCGCACAGCTATGTGCCCATGGACGAGGCGCTCGCGTTCTGCGCGCTGGATTTGTGCAACCGCGGTTATCTTCGCTATGAAATGAACGTAACCGCGCCGGCGATCGGCGCGTATGACGCGCAGATGACGGAAGAGTTTTTTAGGGCCGTGGCCGTTCGCGGCGGCGTGACGCTTCACGTAAAATGCGAAGGGCGCAACGCCCATCACATGGCCGAAGCCGCATATAAGGCGGTAGGCCGGGCCCTCCGCGGGGCCGTCGCGCGCGACGAAAAACAGAAGGGCATCCCTTCGACAAAGGGTGTTTTATAAGCCTTTGCAGCCATTCGGTGCGTTTTCAGGCATAAAAGGTCTTTCCGATATGCGGATTGTTTGGTTCATCAGTTGCTTTACAAAAGACGGGAGGGATCGGGCGTGACCATTTATCCGGCGATCGATATCAAAGGTGGCAGGGCTGTCCGCCTCGTGCAGGGACATATGAACCAATCGACCGACTACGGCGACCCAGGAGCGGCGGCAAAGCGCTGGCAAGATATAGGGGCGCAGTACATCCACGTCGTGGACCTTGACGGCGCGATCGAGGGGAGCGGCGCCAACCTTGACACCGTTTCGCAAATCGTCAATTCCGTCAGCGTGCCGGTACAGCTTGGCGGAGGCATCCGCACGTTGGAGGATATTCAAATCCGCCTGGACGAAATCGGCGTTACGCGCGTGATCTTAGGAACGATCGCCACGAGCGACCCGGATCTCGTTAGGGACGCTTGCCGCAGATGGCCTGGGCGCATCGTGCTGGGGCTGGACGTGCGCGACGGCGTGGTTGCCGTTCGCGGCTGGGTAGAAAAGAGCAACGCGACGCCGGATCAAATCATGGCGCTTATGAAGGACGCGGGCGTGGATACCATCATCTTTACCGATATTCGGCGGGACGGCATGATGCAAGGCCCCAACATCGAGGCCACGCGCAAGGTGGTAAAA
Organism: Eubacteriales bacterium; assembly: GCA_031551255.1. Classification (GTDB taxonomy): domain Bacteria; phylum Bacillota; class Clostridia; order Christensenellales; family UBA1750; genus JAVBNW01. The sequence goes on from JAVBNW010000065.1 coordinate 39,051, forward strand.
GATTCGGGGCTGAGCGTCATAGGTTCAGGCGGCGTTAGTTCTCTGGACAACGTGCGCGCGCTGAAGGAGGCCGGGTGCGAGGGCGTGATCATCGGCACGGCGCTGTATTCCGGAGCGATACAGCTTGCCGATGCGTTGAGGATATAGGGACTAGGACCGCGGCGCAAGCCGCAAAGGAGGTCATCGATGAAAGAGGTCAAAGTTATTCCGTGTATGGACATCATGGATGGAAGGATCGTCAAGGGCGTCCGCTTCGAAGGCATGAAGGATGCGGGAGACCCGATCGAGGCCGCGCGCCGCTACAGCGAGCAGGGCGCGGATGAGATTTGGATGTTGGATATTCGCGCGAGCATCGACAACCGGTCGACCAGGATGGATATCATCCACAAGGTTGCGGCGGAATGTACCGTGCCGTTGGGCGTCGGCGGCGGAATCCGCACGCTGGAGGATGTCGAAGCGGTTATCGCCGCAGGGGCCGCCAAGGTAGGCATCGGCTCGGCGGCGGTGCACAACCCGGAAATTATCCGGCGCGCGTCGTATAAAATCGGCAAGGAGCGCACGGTCGCCCTGGTCGATGTAAAGACGCATCCGAGTGGCATGATCGAGGTGCTCGGCGCGGGCCAGGTAGGCACGGGCATCGAAATGGCGCCGTGGGTGCAAAAGCTATACGAGATGGGGGCGGGCAGCATTTTGCTCACCACCATGCAGGACGGCGTACAGTCGGGCTACGACATTGCGGCGACGCGCGCGGCGGCGGAGGCCGTGCCGATTCCGGTAATAGCGTCCGGAGGCGCGGGCAAGCTCAGTGACTTTCTCAGCGCCGTAAAGGACGGCAAGGCCGCCGGCGTACTCGCGGCGAGCGTCTTCCACTTCGGAACCCTGACTATCGGCGAGGTGAAGGATTATCTCGAGGCCAACGGCATATCCGTCAGGCGCGCAGAGCGGGGTTTTCCTTTCCTGAAGTTCGATCGGCAGGGCCTCATCCCGGCCATCGCGCAGGATATCGCCACGGGCCGGGTGCTAATGCAAGCGTTTATGAATGAAGAATCCCTGCGCGATACGGTCCGCTCGGGCTATGCCACATACTATAGCCGCAGCAGGGGAGAGCTATGGCGCAAGGGAGAAACCTCGGGCAATGTGCAGCGCGTGCGCGAAATTCTCTACGATTGCGACGGCGATTCTCTCTTGCTTAAGGTGGAGCCCGCCGGGCCGTCTTGCCATACGGGCGAAGAATCGTGCTTTTTCAACACGCTGACGGCCATGGACGGAGGACGCACGAGCGCCGGGGGAAGCGGCATCATGCAGGAAGTCTACAACGTGATCCTCGACCGCAAGGCCAATCCCAAAGAGGGGAGCTATACCAACAAGCTGCTGGCGGGTGGAACCGACCGCATCGGCACGAAGATCGTTGAAGAAGCGGTGGAAACCGTGCTCGCGGCGAAAAACGATAACTTTGAAGAAGTGCGCTTTGAGGCGAGCGATTTGATGTACCATCTCATGGTGCTCCTTGTTGCGCAAGGTGTGACGCTTGAGGACATGTACGCGGAACTGGCCAACCGAAAATAGGTTTGCCGTCAAGTCTATGTGCGCTGTCGCCGGCTGTCCGGCGGCGGCGCTTTGAACAATGGCACGAAGGAGGAGCTGCCGGTGCAAAAAAAGCTGCGTGTCGCCATGATCGGAGCCGGGCAACGGGCGAGGCAGGTGATCTATCCGGCGCTTAGCGGCATGAGGGATGTCGATATCGAGGCGATGTGCGATATCGATCCGGAGCGCCGCGCCGTCGCTGCGCGCGACTTTGCCATACCAAAAACGTACGGCGATTCCGTGCTGGATTACCGCCGCATGATACAGGATATATGCCCTGACGCCGTCTTTTCCATCGGCCAGCCCCATATTTTGTACGATACCTGGATGTGGCTTCTCGAGCGTCGCATTCCGCTGTACATCGAAAAACCTATGGGTATTACGATGCACCAGGCGCGCTCTTTGGCATATTTGGCCCAGGAGAACGACGTGCCTACACAGGTGTCTTTTCAGCGCCGCTATGCGCCCGTTGCGGCGCAGGCCCTTGCGATGTGCCGCGAGCGCGGGCCTATCACGCACGCGCTTTGCCGATTTTATAAGTGCGAGACGCAGCCCTTCCTCGGCGCGCGAGACCATATGATGGACGACACGGTGCACTCCATCGATACGCTGCGCTGGATCGTGGGCGATGAAATCGATAGGACCGAAAGCGTTACGCGCCGCGTGGGCACGCCGGACATCAACTTTATCAGCGCCGTCTTGCATTTTAAGGGCGGGGCGGTGGGGCACCTGATCAACTCCTGGTCGAGCGGAAAGCGTATGTTCTCGGTGGAGATGCACGCGCCGGGCATCTTCGCCGAGGTGGAGCACGAAATCGGCGCAAGGGTGTACCGCGATAACGACTTGACGGGCATTGCGCTGGATGCGAAGGAAGCCGCACAATCGGAAAGCTTCGCGGTTTACACCGGCGTATCCGCCGCCATCGAAGATTTTTTCCGCTCGATCCGCTCAGGCGGTCGGGCGATGAGCCATTTCGGCGATGCCGTGCACACGATGGAGGCTGCCGAAACGATCCTCGCTCAGGCGATGCTTTCCGATCGGGCATAACAGGGGAACGACTCGCTTCCCATGAAAAAATGCGAAGGAGGAGAGATACATGCCGCGCCGCTACAGCATTTTCACCAAACCCTATCGAGAACTCACGCCCGATCAGTTGGGGAAAAAGGTGCGCTCCCTCGGGTTTGACGCCGTTGAGTTCCCCCTCAGGCCCGGCTACCAGCTGGAGCCCCAACATGCGGAAAAGGGCCTGCCCAAGCTGGCCCATACCCTTGCGCAGTACGGCGTTGCGATTGCAAGCGTCGCCAGCGCTACCGACGAGGCCTGCTTTGCCGGGTGCGCTGCGGCGGGCGTAAAAATTCTTCGCATCATGGCCATGGCCGATGCCGGCAAGCCATATCTTATGTGGGAGCAGGATTGCAAGCGTTATTTGTCGGGTCTGGTTCCACTATGCGAGCGGTATGGCGTGACGGTGGGCGTGCAGAATCACTTTGGCCGCGGCGCATCGGGCACCATGGAGCTAAGGCGTCTCGTGGAAGATTTCGACCCTTTGCATATCGCGGCCGTATGGGATGCAGCGCACAGCGGCCTTGCGGGCGAAGAGGCGGAACAGGCGCTGGATATTATTTACGACAGGATGTGTTTGGTTAATTTTAAGAACGCGTACTACAGACGCGTCAACGGGCCGGAGGCGGATCGCGCGTTGTGGCAGCCGTATTTTACGTCGGGCGCGCACGGACAGGCCGATTATCCTCGCATCGTCGCCTATCTTAAGGGCCGCGGCTATGCCGGGGATATTTGCCTGCCCGCGGAGTATACCGACGAGGCGCTCGTAGACGTGCTTGCTCCGGCGGATCTTCGCTATGTACAATCGTTGATGAACGGATAGCCCCTGCCGGGGCCTTACTCCATCGATCGTGCCGGATAGTGCCCAAAGGCTATCCGGCCTTGCTTTTTTCGACATTGCCATGGCATAGTCTCCCACAACGCAGGCATTCCTTCAGGTTTGATAAAATACGAAAAATGTCGTATAATGTTAGCCAATTATGCGTTAACAAATATGACGCAGGCGCGACGGAGGTGAGCCGCTTTGCCCGGCATGATGCTCATTGGCAGCATAGGCGTTTGCTTTGCGGCGAGCCTCATTTTCTTTTTGCGTCGGGGGTCTGTTCACCGCATTTGGATTGTGATCGTCGCCCTCACCGCGCTCCTTGCCCTGACGATACCCGCCGTTCTCGACGGGACGGGGAGCGCGTTCATTACGTTGGGGCTATGCTCGGCGATGGGGCTTGCCATGCTTATCTTCGGCCTTGCGCTCGTCGCTTATTTGGACAGACGGGAAAAGAGCGAGGCCTCCGAACCCGCCCGACAGCGTATGATGCGCTACCCGGGCTCTTTTGCGCGGTTTGTGCTTCGTCAGGAGGGCACTGCCGAGGAAGAAAATGAACCGGCTTGGGGCGCGGAGGCGGACGGGATCGCCTACGATCCGGAACCTTTTGAGGTGGATTGGACGCAAGAGCGGCCTGCGAGCCGCGCCGCCTTACAAGAGATTCGCGACGACGATATTGTCGCAATCGACCCGGCGGAAGCTTCCCCGATGCGTTCGGAAACGATGGCAATGCGGCAAGCTTCCGACGCTTTGAGCGCCCGGCAGATCGCGCGAAACGACGAGATCGCCGCCGTGCGTGAAACGTCGGCTGAAGAGACCGCTCAGCCTGAGCAGGCAGCTCTTGTACAGGCGCATGCTATCGCCCAGGTAGCGTCGGTTGCCGTGCAGGCCGAGTCGGTCGCGGACGTGCTCCCACCGGCAGCACATATCGATGCGCCGGAAATCGTGCAGGCGGCTGGGGGCGAAGCTGCCGCCGATGCCCAGCTCATCGCCGATTCGCAGATAGAGCCTTCCTGTGCGATAGCGCCGATCGCCGAGGCGGCTCCCGCACCTTTGAGCGGGCCGGTAGACGTGCAGCC
>JAVBNW010000048.1:0-8321 GCA_031551255.1 Eubacteriales bacterium
GGACACGGCGCTCGTCAAGTGGCAGGAGGAGAACGCCGATCGCGGGATCGACATGGGCCTCGACATGTCCGAGAGCCCTGGCCGCCAGTCGGCGGGCAAGGTGCAGCTCTACAACGGCCGCACCGGCGAGCCGTTTGAAAATCAAGTGACCGTGGGCTATATGTACATCCTAAAGCTCGCCCACTTGGTGGACGATAAGATCCACGCGAGATCCACCGGCCCCTACTCGCTGGTCACGCAGCAGCCGCTGGGCGGCAAGGCCCAGTTCGGTGGGCAGCGCTTTGGCGAAATGGAAGTGTGGGCGCTGGAGGCCTATGGCGCGGCGCATACGCTTCAGGAGATTTTAACCGTGAAGTCCGACGACATCGTCGGCCGCGTAAAGACGTACGAGGCGATCGTCAAGGGAGAAAACATCCCCGAACCGGGCGTGCCGGAAAGCTTCAAGGTGCTCATTAAGGAGATGCAGTCCCTGGCGCTGGATGTCAAGGTGCTCTCCTCGGATAACGAAGAAATCGTGTTGCGCGAATCCATCGAGGACGATATGGAGGCCCTGGGCATGGCGATGCCCAAGCCCGAGGAAGAGAAGGAAGACTTCGCCTTCGGCGACGAGGATCTTGGCGAATTGCCGGGCCTTGACGACCTTGGGATGGACGAGGACGAAGAAGATGAGGGAGAAGACTTTCTCGACGACGAGCTGCCCTCCCTCCCCGGCGGCGATCTGCTGGATGGCGAGGACGATGAAGAAGAGTAAGGCGGCGTAAGTCCGCGGCGAAGGGAAAGCCTTCGCCTGTATGCCGGCAACGAAGGTTCGCCGGCGCCGATGCGTCGAAAGGGGCAGTGTTCATTGGTAGAGCTCAATCACTTTGATTCTATGCAGATCGGCCTTGCGTCGCCTGAAAAAATCCGCGAATGGTCGCATGGCGAGGTTAAAAAGCCCGAAACCATCAACTACCGCACGCTCAAGCCCGAAAAAGACGGCCTGTTTTGCGAGCGCATCTTTGGGCCGCAGAAGGATTGGGAGTGCCACTGCGGCAAGTATAAGCGCGTGCGCTACAAGGGCATCGTGTGCGACAAGTGCGGCGTGGAAGTCACCCGCGCAAAAGTCCGCCGTGAGCGCATGGGGCATATCGAGCTGGCGGCGCCGGTATCGCATATTTGGTACTTTAAGGGCATTCCCTCCCGCATGGGCGTGCTGCTGGATATTTCGCCGCGCTCGCTGGACAAGGTTTTGTACTTTGCGTCCTTTGTGGTAACCGATCCTAAGGAAACGGGGCTCATCGAAAAGCAGCTGCTGACCGACCGCGAGTACCGCGAGGCGCAGGATAAGTTCGGCGAGGATTCCTTCGAGGCGCTCATGGGGGCCGAGGCCGTGCGCAAGCTGCTCGAAAAGGTGAACCTTGAAGAGCTGTCCGAGCAGCTCAAGGCCGAGCTTCGCGAGGCAACCGGGCAAAAGCGCGTCAAGGCTGTTAAGCGTCTGGAGGTCGTCGAGGCGTTCCGCAAGAGCGGCAACCGCCCCGAGTGGATGGTCATGGAAGTTGTTCCCGTGATACCGCCCGAGCTTCGCCCCATGGTGCAGCTCGACGGCGGCCGCTTTGCCACCAGCGATCTTAACGACCTGTATCGTCGCGTCATCAACCGCAACAATCGCCTAAAGCGTCTGCTGGAAATGGGCGCCCCGGATATCATCGTGCGCAACGAAAAGCGCATGCTGCAAGAGGCCGTCGATGCGCTGATCGACAACGGCCGTCGCGGCCGCGCGGTGACCGGCCCGGGCAACCGGCCGCTCAAGTCGCTTTCCGATCTTCTGCGCGGCAAGCAAGGGCGCTTTCGCCAGAACCTGCTGGGCAAGCGCGTGGACTATTCCGGCCGGTCCGTCATCGTGGTAGGCCCGGAGCTTAAGATGTACCAGTGCGGCCTGCCCAAGGAAATGGCGCTGGAGCTGTTTAAGCCCTTCGTCATGAAAAAGCTCGTACAGGACGGCTATGCGCACAACATCAAATCCGCCAAGCGCATGGTGGAGCGCGTCAGGGCCGAGGTGTGGGATGTACTCGAAGAGGTCATCCACGACCACCCGGTGCTTCTAAACCGCGCGCCCACGCTGCACAGGTTGGGTATTCAGGCCTTCGAGCCGGTGCTTGTAGAGGGCAAGGCCTTAAAGATCCACCCGCTGGTCTGCACCGCGTACAATGCGGATTTTGACGGAGACCAAATGGCCGTACACGTGCCGCTTTCGGTGGAGGCGCAGGCCGAGGCGCGCTTCTTGATGCTGGCCGCGAACAACATTTTAAAGCCGCAGGACGGCAACCCCGTCGTGGCTCCTACGCAGGATATGGTTATCGGCTCTTACTATCTCACCATCGTAAAAGACGGCGCCAAAGGCGAGGGTAAGGCGTTCAAAGACCCCGACGAGGCGCTGATGGCGTACCAGATGGGCGAGATCGCGCTGCAGGCGAAGGTACATATACGCACAAAGAAAGTGATCGACGGCGTCGAGCACACCCGCAGGGTGGAAACCACGATCGGCAGGGTGATCTTCAACGAGGCCATCCCGCAGGATCTGGGCTTTGTGAAGCGCGAAACCATCGACGATATGTTCGAGCTGGAAATTCAGGAGGCTGTGCGCTCCAAGACGCTGGGGCAGATCGTACACGCATGCTATCGCGTGCACGGGGTGACGCGTACCTCCGCGATGCTCGACCGCATTAAGTCCTTAGGCTTTACCTATTCCACCCGCGGCGCGGTTACGGTGTCGGTTTCCGACGTCGTGGTGCCCGAGGCGAAGAAGGAACTGCTGAGCGAGGCGGAGGTGGAGGTCGACAAGATCGAGCGCGCATACAGGCGCGGCCTTTTGTCCGACAACGAGCGCAGGCAGAGGGTTATCGGCATTTGGGATGATACCACCAAGAAGGTTACCGCGGCCGTCGAGGCATCGCTGGACGACTTTAACCCCATCACCATGATGGCCAGATCCGGCGCGCGCGGCTCGATCAACCAGATCCGCCAGCTGGCCGGCATGCGCGGCCTGATGGCCGATCCTTCGGGCAACATCATCGAACTTCCCATTCGCGCGAACTTCAGAGAGGGGCTTACGGTGCTCGAGTTCTTCATCTCCAGCCACGGCACGCGCAAGGGCCTTGCCGATACGGCGCTCAAGACGGCCGACTCGGGCTACCTAACGCGCCGCCTGGTAGATGTTTCGCAGGATGTCATCGTGCGCGAGGTCGACTGCTTCGAAACGCGCGGCGAGCGCGTGCGCGGCATGGAGGTGCGCTTGATCAGCAATGCCGGCCAGCACATAGAATCGCTGGAAGATCGCGTGCGCGGCCGCACCGCCGCCGAGGATATCCTCGACCCGAAGACCGGCGAAGTGATCGTGGGGCTCAACGAGATCGTCTCCTATGAGCAGGCGCAAAGAATCGCCGAGGCGGGCATTACCGCCGTCAACCTGCGCACGGTGCTTACTTGCCGGGCCGAGCACGGTGTGTGCGCCCGCTGCTACGGCAACAACATGGCCACCGGCATGCCGGTGGATATCGGCGAGGCCGTCGGCACCATCGCCGCGCAGTCCATCGGCGAGCCGGGCACGCAGCTTACGATGCGCACGTTCCACACCGGCGGCGTTGCGCAGGCTTCCGATATCACCCAGGGTCTCCCGCGCGTGGAGGAGCTCTTCGAGGCCAGGAAGCCCAAGGGATTGGCCACGATCTCCGAAATTGCCGGTACGGTGCATTTTTCCGATAACAAGAAAAAGCGCGAAATCATCATCGCCGGAGAGGATGGCGAGGCGGTTACCTACGCGATCAACTACGGCACCCGCATGAAGGTTTCCGAGGGCGACCAGGTGCAGGCCGGCGACGAGCTGACCGACGGCTCGGTCAACCCGCACGATATCCTCAAAATCAAGGGCGTCAAGGGCGTGCAGGATTATCTGCTGAAGGAAGTGCTGCTGGTCTACCGCAACCACGGCGTGGAAATCAGCGATAAGCACATCGAAGTCATCGTACGCCAGATGCTCAGGAAGGTGCGCGTCGAGGATTCCGGCGACACCGAGATGTTATCGGGTTCGCTGGTGGATATCTTCCAGTTCGAGCGTGCCAACGAGGCGATCATCGGCGAAGGCGGCCAGCCCGCCATTGCCAAGCGCGTATTGCTGGGCATTACCAAGGCCTCTTTGGCTACGGATTCGTTCCTATCGGCGGCATCGTTCCAGGAGACTACCCGCGTGCTCACCGAGGCGGCGATTAAGGGCAAGGTGGATCCCCTGGTAGGTCTTAAGGAAAACATCATCATCGGCAAGCTCATTCCCGCGGGCACGGGGATGCGTAGGTATAACGATATCGAGATCGCCGAAGGCTAAAATCTTTGGCAAATGCGGCGGGCGGCATCGGGCGTTATCGCCTAAAGATGCCGTTCGCCGCTGTCCCGTGCGCCTTCTTTGTGTTAATCGCTCGAAAAGCCCGCGCCTAAGGGATTGACACGCACACGGCGATGTTGTATTCTACTAAGGCTGCTTTATAGCCAAAGAGCCTCAAAGCCACGCATCCAGGTGGTTTCAAAGTTCATTGGCCGTATTCGGAAGGGGACGGACACATGCATCCCGAATTGGCCGATTCGCGTCGGCGCGTAGCGGGCGCACGGCAAGTTGTCAGGGCGGTAGCTTCCGGGCGGCTTTGCGTAGTTTTTATCGCTCACGATGCGGACGAGCGCATCCTCCACGAGGTACTAAGCGCCTGCGAGGCGGCGGGCATTTCGGTAGAATTTTTTCCTACGATGGCTCAACTTGGCAAGGCGTGCCGCATCGAAGTTGAAACCGCCGCGGCAGGGCTGCTTGCACAAGAAAAAGCATGATGTTGGCCATACGATTTCCAAGGGTTGTGGAAATCTTCGGCGATAGATATTTTTTGCGAAAGGAGGTGCATCGATGCCCACCATTAACCAGATGATTCGCCATGGACGCGAGAAGGTGACGTATAAGTCAAAATCTCCGGTTTTGAAATCCTGCCCGCAGAAGCGCGCCGTGTGCATGTCGGTTAAGACGCTCACCCCGAAGAAGCCGAATTCGGCGCTTCGTAAGATCGCAAGGGTGCGTCTGACAGACGGCACGGAAGGTACCGCGTACATCCCGGGCGTTGGACATAATTTGCAGGAGCACTCCGTGGTATTGATCAGGGGCGGCAGAGTGCGCGATTTGCCGGGTTGCCGCTATCATATCATCCGCGGTACGTTGGACGCGGCCGGGGTTGCCAAGCGCATGCAGGGCAGATCCCTCTACGGCGCCAAGAGGCCCAAGAAATAGTCTGATCGCAGAGAGTCGACGTGAGAGGCGGCGAAAGCCGCCCCCGCAAGGGCCCGGAACAGCCCTTTGCGGGGTGGGTGTGTGCTGCACCCTTTGCACTTTAGGCATTTTGCATCCGGCGGGCATTGCCATGCCGGGGTTTTTACCGTTGAGAGCTCTTGGAGTAAGGAGGGTTTTATTATGCCCAGACGTGGGTTTATCCCTAAGCGCGAAGTGCTGACCGATCCCGTATACGGCTCGGTAATCGTCACGAAGCTGATCAATCAGGTCATGCTCGACGGCAAGCGCGGCGTTGCGCAGGGCGTATGCTATCAGGCGTTTGAAATGGTCGCTTCCCGCACGGGAAAGGACGCCGGCGAAGTTTTCGAGTCGGCGGTCAACAACATCATGCCGGTGCTGGAGGTCAAGGCTCGCAGAGTCGGCGGCGCCACCTACCAGGTTCCGATCGAAATCCGCCCCGAGCGCAGGCAGACGCTGGCGCTTCGCTGGCTGGTCGAGTTTGCGCGCAAGCGCGGCGAAAAGACCATGTCCGAGCGGTTGGCGGGCGAGCTGATGGATGCCGCCAACAATTCCGGCAACGCCGTAAAGCGCAAGGAAGACATGCACAAGATGGCCGAGGCCAACAAGGCGTTTGCGCATTATCGCTGGTAAGCGCTAACCTTTTCACAATTACCAAAGCTAGAGCATTTTTCACGTCCGCACGCGGCGAAGCGAACGTTTCCAAGCATAGCGAAGACGAAATTGCTCAAAGTTCAGCCGAAAGGAGGAGCTGACGATGCCCAGACAGTATTCCCTTAACAACACGCGCAACATCGGAATTATGGCCCACATCGACGCGGGCAAGACGACGACCACGGAGCGCATTCTTTACTATACCGGCAAGGTCTACAAAATGGGCGAGACCCACGAGGGCTCGGCAACCATGGATTGGATGGAGCAGGAGCAGGAGCGCGGCATCACCATTACGTCCGCCGCCACCACCTGCATCTGGCGCGATACGCGCATCAACATCATCGACACGCCGGGGCACGTCGACTTCACGGTTGAAGTGGAACGTTCCCTTCGCGTCTTGGACGGGGCGGTGGCGGTCTTCTGCGCCAAGGGCGGCGTAGAGCCTCAATCCGAAACCGTGTGGCGGCAGGCGACCAAATACGGCGTGCCCCGCATGGCCTATGTCAACAAGATGGATATCATGGGTGCGGACTTCTACAACGTCGTGAAAATGATGAAGGACCGGTTAGGCTGCAAGCCTGTGCCGATCCAGCTGCCCATCGGCAGCGAAGCGAATTTCTTGGGCCAGGTGGATCTGGTAAGCAGTAAGGCGATCGTCTACCTCGACGATAAGGGCACGCAGAGCCAGGAAACCGAGGTGCCTGCCGACATGGCGGAGCTGGTGGCGAAGTACCGCCAGGAGATGATCGAATCCATCGTGGAGATGGATGAAGATCTGATGGCTCGCTATCTGGAGGGCGAGGAGATCCCCGCCGACCTTCTTAAAACGGCGCTGCGCAAGGCGACGATCGCCGGCGTTCTGGTACCGGTGGTATGTGGAACGAGTTACCGCAACAAGGGCGTGCAGCTTCTGCTGGATGCGGTGGTGGAATATATGCCCTCGCCCCTGGACATCCCGCCGATAGAGGGTACAAAGCCCGATTCCGACGAGGTGATCGTGCGTGAATCCAGGGATGATGCGCCGTTTTCCGCGCTGGCGTTCAAAATCATGGCCGATCCTTTTGTGGGCAAGCTCGCGTTTTTCAGGGTGTATTCGGGCACACTAAACGCGGGAAGCTATATCTACAACGCCACGAAGCAAAAGCGCGAGCGCATGGGGCGTATCCTGCTGATGCACGCGAACCATCGTGAGGAAATCGATGCGGTGTACGCGGGGGATATCGCCGGCGTGGTGGGCCTTAAGGAAACCACCACCGGAGATACGCTGTGCGAAGAGGCGCATCCGATCCTGCTCGAATCGATGGAGTTTCCCGATCCGGTCATCCAGGTGGCGATCGAACCTAAGACGAAGGCGGGCCAGGATAAGCTTGCCATGGCGCTGCAGCGCATGTCTGAAGAAGATCCCACGTTCAGAACCTATACCGACACGGAAACCGGACAGACGATCATCGCGGGCATGGGCGAATTGCACCTTGAGATTATGGTGGATCGCATCAAGCGCGAGTTTAAGGTAGAAGCTTCGGTCGGCGCGCCGCAGGTGGCATATCGCGAGGCGATTACCAAAGCTGTCAAGGCCGAGGGGCGCTATGTGCGCCAAAGCGGCGGACGCGGCCAGTACGGGCATTGCGTGGTGGAGTTCGAGCCGCTCGAGCCCGGCGCCGGTTACGAGTTCGTCAACAAAATCGTCGGCGGCGTAGTGCCCAAGGAGTACGTCTCCCCCATCGACGAGGGCATCAGGGAAGCCTCCCGCAACGGCATCCTGGGCGGCTTCGAAGTTATGGATTTTCGCGCGACGCTGGTGGACGGCTCGTATCACGATGTCGACTCCTCCGAAATGGCCTTTAAGATCGCAGGATCCATGGCCTTTAAAGAGGCGATGCAGAAGGGGAACCCCACGTTGCTCGAGCCTATGATGCGCGTGGAAACCGTCGTGGGCGAAGACTATATGGGTGATGTCATCGGAGATTTCAACAGCCGCCGGGGCCGCATCGAGGGCATGGATGCCCGCGGGAGCGATCATATCATCCGCGCGCTGGTTCCGCTTAGCGAGATGTTTGGCTACGCGACGGATCTGAGATCCCGCACGCAAGGACGCGGCACGTTTACGATGCAATTTGAAAATTACGATGTCGTGCCCAAGGCGATCATGGAAAAGATCACCGGCAAGGGCAAAAGCTAACGATTACGCGTAACGCGAGGAGGCAAACTCTCAATGGCAAAGGCAAAATTTGAGCGGACGAAGCCGCACGTAAACATTGGAACGATCGGACACGTGGACCATGGGAAGACGACTTTGACGGCGGCGATCACGATGACGCTGGCGCAGGACGGCGCGGCGCAGGCGATGAAGTAC
>JAVBNW010000038.1:0-6486 GCA_031551255.1 Eubacteriales bacterium
TTTATGGAAGAGGAGGAGCGACGGAGTGAACGAGCTTTCGTGCCGCAGCACGGAAGCGAGCGATACAAAGTCCGCGACGACGAGCGCATAATTACGGACGGTTTAGGCGATCATTTCCATAGAGGTGATTGCATGAGCAAATTTTCGGTATACACCGATCTGGCGATGGAGGCGCGCGAGGCGCAGGGCGAACTGGAAGGCGTTTCGGTAGAAGAGGCGCGGCTGGGCGGCATGACCATCACAAGGGTGCGCGTTCTGGATGACGCAGGCGCAAAGGCCATCGGCAAACCCATCGGCACGTATGTAACCGTAGAATGCGCCGATCTGCCGCGTAGGGAGCCGCAAAACGCCCAGGTGCTCGAGCAGGTGATCGCGCGCGAACTTGCGGCTTTGCTGCCCAAAAAGGAAAAGCCGACGGCGCTGGTGGTGGGGCTTGGCAACTGGAACATGACGCCCGACGCGCTTGGCCCCAAGGCGGCGGGGCGCGTGCTGGTAACGCGCCATATCCTATCCCAAATGCCCGATTCCATCGACGAGCGCTTACATTCGGTGTGCGCGATTTCCCCCGGAGTCCTCGGCATCACCGGCGTGGAGACCGGCGAAATCGTCAAAGGGGTCGTCGAGCGGGTGAAGCCGGACGTGGTACTGTGCGTCGATTCGCTCGCCGCCCGGCGCACCAGCCGCATACTCACCACCGTGCAGATGGCCGACACCGGCGTTCAGCCGGGCTCGGGTATCGGCAACGCCCGCAACGAAATCAGCGAAAAGACCGTAGGCGTGCCGGTCATCGCCATCGGCGTGCCGATGGTGGTGCATGCATCCACGATTTCGCGCGACGCCATGGAGTCTTTGCTCGGCGCGCTGCGCGAGGCCTCGGGCGAAGGGAGCCAAGTGTACGAATTGCTCACGTCTTTCGGCCCCGAGGGGCTTGACGAAGCCATGACGCAAACGATGCCGCGCGAGCTCGGCGGCCTTGTCGTCACCCCGTCGGGCATCGACGAAGCTGTGGATGCCGCATCGGCAACGGTTGCGATGGGCATCAACCTCGCGCTGCATCCTAAGCTTGAGATCGAAGAAATCACGGAACTTATGGTATAAGCCGCCGCTGCCGCTCATATGGTAAAACACAAGCGGCAAGATGGGGTGAAGCCATGGTTCGCATCAAGGTTTTCAAGGCGTCGCAGCTTCTTTATTGGGCGGTTATCGTTATCGTTGCAGTGGCGTTGCTCGGCCTGATTGCCAGCGCATTGCTGGGTGGGGGCGAGGCAAAGCCGACCAAGACGCCCGCAACACAACAAACCACAGCGCCTGAAACGATACCGCTGCCGGATGCGGGGGGGACGACCTCCCGCGGCGGCGTGGTGGACAGGCAGGCCGCCGTTTATGCGGCGCAGGCGACTTCCGCGCCGCCTACGCATCCTGAGGGCGAAACATCCAAGGTCGCCGGCGGCGGCCTTTTTTCGTCGATAATGTGCTGGATTTTCGACGTCGATATCAGCGACCCGGCCAGCATGATCTCCTATCATTTGCCGCTTAGTATCGGTACCGTGGATTCCGTTGCCGTCACCGCGGGAGAGACGACGGGCGGGGAAGAGCTTCCCGATGAAAGCGATGTCGGAGAGCATATACGCGTCGAAATCGCCCGGATCACCGAGCCGTACAAGGCGGCCGGACGTGGAAAGATATTGATTTACCACACCCACACCTACGAAGCGTATGAGCAGACCGAGGGCGATTTGTATGTTGAAGCTTCGGCGCAGTGGCGCACGAAGGACGAAGACTATTCCATTGTGGGCGTCGGAGATAAGCTTGAGCAGGAACTCATAGCCCTGGGTTACGAGGTCGTTCACGATAAGACGGAGTTCGAACCGCCCAAACTCGGCACTGCCTATGAACGCTCGCTGCAGATGCTTCAGCAACGCATGGGTGCGGGCGAGGAATACGCGCTGGTGATCGACCTTCATCGCGACGCGTGGGATACGAAGCAGCAAAAGCAAATGACCGCCGATGTAGGCGGTCAGGAGGCGGCCAGGCTTATGATGCTGATCGGGACGGGAGAAGGCGCAGACGGCAATACGTTCTCCATCAAGCCGAATTGGAAAGAAAACTACAAGCTTGCTGAAGCGCTGACAAGTTCTTTAAACGCAAAAAACCCGGGCCTTTGCCGGGATGTTCTGGTGAAGACCGGGCGTTATAACCAGCATATGTCGGATCAGTCCGTGCTGATCGAAGTGGGCAACAACCGCAACACCCTTATGGAGGCGCTGAGCGCCATGCCGCCGCTGGCGAAAGCGATCGATGATGTTTTGTCGACAAAATAGGGTAAAGGCGAAGACAACCTCAAGCCGCCGGAACGCTAAGTTCCCGGCGGTTTTCTTGTGAAGCTGCCAACCTTGGCATTGCTAAGTTTCAGCTTGCCCTCTTTGGTGTATCATACATCGTCGTCTTCTTTGCATCCCTGGCAGCTCCAGCCACACTCGGCATTTTTGCAGATGCATTCGTTGTCGAGAAAAACGAGATCAGACCCGCACAAAGGGCAATATGCGGCGCATTGCGGGTATGAAGGATTGCGAAGGATCGGATCCGGCATGGCAATCACTCCTTTTATGTGCCCCTATCATAACATGTCCTTTGCTTCCTGCAAACCTTGTTCGCAAATAACCGGGTGCTTAATCCGGAAAGGGGATGCGCGAACATCGATTTGTTTTGTTGTTCATTATGAATTATCTGGTATAATATACAAAAAAGCGTGAACCATGGCGAAGGATAGTTCGTCTTATTACCAGGGGGTATGGAGTATGGCAAGTCAAGTGGGCAAACATGCTGAAATAACGCCAAAGAAAAAAAGAAAAAAACTCAGGATAGCGATGATCGTCGTCGCCTCCTTATTGGTTGTGCTGGTTTCTTCCGGAGCACTATTGCTCAATACCATCAAGAATCCGCAAGCACTTTTCACACAAAACCCGATCTCGCGCACGCCTCCGCCCGTGCAAAATTCCGACCAACCTACAAAAGATCCGGCGCAGCCCGCTTTGGCGGACGCGGATACTTCGGCTTCGCCCGACCCTACCGAGGCGCCGCCGGAATACGAATTTGACAAAGATCGCGTCAATATCCTGGTATTGGGCGCGGATTCCAGCGTAGAGCGCGTGAATGCCGGCATGAACTTCCGCACCGACTCGATGATACTCGTGTCCCTTAACTTAGCTACAAAAGAAGTGCAAATGATCTCCATACCGCGCGACAGCTATGTGCGCATCAACGGTGGCAACCAGCGCTCAAAGATCAACGCCGCGTTCGTGTATGGCGGCGGCGCGAAAAAGAACGGCTACCAGTATGCGATGGATACGGTATCCTGGACGCTCGGCGGCATTCCGGTAGACTATTACGTAGGCTTTGGCATGCAGGCCGTCAAAGACGTCGTCAACGCCATGGGGGGCATTGACTACGATGTGGATATCTCCTTTACGATGAACGGCCGCAAGATGGAAAAGGGCATGCAGCACCTGGACGGCCAAAAGGCTCTGGACTACGCGCGCTACCGCGGCTCGGGGCGCGGGGATATCGACAGGGTGGATCGCCAGCAGCGCATCCTGTTCGCGATGTTTCAGCAAATGAAATCGACCGATCAGATCAAAAACATTCCCGCAATTTACAATGCGGTGATGGATCAGATCGACACGAATCTTGACGTTTTGCAGATTGCCGCGCTCGCATACTGGGCGAAGGATCTGGATTTGGCGAACATGGATCGCCATACGCTTGAGGGCTACGGCCTGATGATCGGCAAGACGTCGTATTGGGTGCTGGATCAGGGCAAGAAGAAAAGTCTCGTAAAAGAAGTCTTCGGCGTGGATATCTCCATTCCCGAAGGAGAGGATTACGGAACTATCAAGGCCATGGCCGAGGCTCTGGGCGCGAAGGTTACCGAAGTTATGGTGCTGCTTGAGAACGTGCAGCAAGGGGTAAACTCCGGCGCGATCACCGACCCGGGCGCGCAAACGGCCATCGCCGCCGGGCACGCGGCGCTGATCACCGAGAAATCCAGCGAGCTGGACAATGCGATTGCGCTGCTTTCGCCCTACAGGTATCAGCCTTCCGCTACCACGCCGGATCCCAATTTGCCCTATGTGCCGGGCGACTCTCCGACCGACCCGGGCGGAGGAGGCCTGGGCGGGGGAGATGATGGTTCCCTGGGCGGCGGCCTTGGTGGCGGAACTTTCTAAGTTACCGTGCGTATGTACAATGACCGGGCTGCAATGTGACTTGCGGCCCGGTCATTATGTCGCCCACTTTACTCTAACCCATATCGCCCTTTGATTGCAGCTATGTCACGATCGGAAATTGGCTTGGCCGAAATCATTTCGATTGGATATTGTGCAACTTCGCTATACATAAAATTTTCGCTGGGTTTGTTATCGACGATATAAGGAATATGGCTCGTGCTTTCCTCAACGATGCTATCGATTTCATCCAGCTCCGACGTGTTCAGCGGAGAAGTAAGCAGCAGTTTAACCTTTCGTCCAAAATACTTTGGATTTTCGGCATAGCCGCCAAAGAAAAATTGCACGTCGAACCGCTTGTGCAAAAAATCGTTTTCTTGCAGGTAGTCGATCGCGGGTATAAGCACATCGTCTACGGGTACGTCGCCTATAGGGGCGGAGTTCGTATTTTGCAGCGACATATCCGTGCAATAATAATATAAATGAATGGATGAATATTGCTCGTCGACATCATGGGACGGATAATAGAAAAGATAGGAGTCTTCCTTCTCTAACTGCGACATGAGTGCCGCATGCCCAATGGGATCGCTCGCGTAAAACGTATAATGCGTCACCTCGTGGTCGGTATCCTGTATCGAATGGATGAAGCTGATGAGTTTTCTCGGTTTGGGTTCATCCCATTCCTCATACAAATCCGTATGATCATAATATACGTATTCGCTTTTATACATCCCGTTTTCTACTATGTAGATATGATGCGAAGGAAGTTCTTTTAGCGTAACGGCGGAAGAAAGCGCCAAAAAAAGGTTGCTCAATTCGTCGGAATCGTTAATAAGGTAGTATTTTGCATTGCCGCTATCCACGATCACCGCATAGTCGCCCGTAGCCGGCTCGGAGACGGCCGCCATCTTCGCCGATCTTTCCTTTTGCGCCGCATTGCAGGCGGCAAGCAACGCCGACACAATGCAAGTGCAAAGAATAGATAATACTTTTTTCTTGGTCATGTAAATATGCCACCCATCAACGATTATATATAGCTATAGTCATCCAATTTAGGAAGAAACAGACAAGTATGGTCGTAAAAGAGATATGAGTTATAGTAAAGACATGCGGGAACGGGCCTTGGCGAATCGAAGGTCGGGGCAAACGCTGGAACAGACGCGAGAAGCGTTTCAGGTCGCGGTATCAACGATAGGGGAATGGGAAAAGCGGCTTGCTGAAACTGGATTTCTGCGCTTGGCTCAAGGGTACCCTTCGTGCTCTGCTCCCTTGCGCCCCTTCCTTCGACGATGCTCTCGTTACGTGTTTCTAAGTTGGATGACTATAATACTCCGGTCCTCGCGCAAAAGCAATGGTCTCCCTTTGCTTTGCTACGCAAAAAGGCCCGCTCTCGCGGGCCTTTTGAGCCTTATTTTATCTTAGATACACCGTGCACACGTAGCCGACGGCGCCCTGGTAGTCCACCTTGGCCCAGCCGTTCTGGACGCTGGGCACCGTTACCGCCGTGCCCCGGGGCAGCGTGAGTATGATCGGGTAGTTCACGCCCGGGCCGGTGCGCAGGTTGAGGTTGACAGTGGTGAGGCGGCTCTGCCCCGCGATCGCGCTGTCGACCGGCGCCAGGTAGGCCATCGAGTTCCACACCGAAAGCCCCTCCGCGGTGGTCCAGCAGGCCCAGCCGTTTTCGGTTTGGGTGACCGACACGATCCGGTTTTGCGAAATCCGCCCCAGCACGTTGTACCTGGTACCCGGGCCGCAAGCATAGCGACCCAGTCTTTCCGTCAGCACAAAACTAGATATATCCTTTTTCGCACAAGAACTCGGCCATCAGCACGCCGCCGCCCGCCGCGCCGCGGATGGTGTTGTGAGACAGGCACACAAAGCGATAGTCGAACAGCGAATCCCCGCGCAGACGGCCGATGGATACGCCCATACCGTCGCCGAGCATCCTGTCAAGCTTCGTCTGCGGCCGGTCCGGCTCCTCAAAATAGGTGAGGAACGGCTTGGGGGCGGAGGGCAGCGAAAGCTTTTGCGGCTCCGCCTCGAACGCGCGCCAGCGGGCGATCATTTCATCCGCGGAGGGCTTTTTTTCAAAGCTGACCGATACCGCGGCGAGGTGGCCGTCGGAGACCGGCACGCGGATGCACTGAGCCGAGATTACGGGCGAAGACGCGGGCACGATCGCCCCGCCTTGCACGGCGCCCCAAATCTTCAGCGGCTCCTGTTCGGATTTTTCCTCTTCGCCGCCGATATAGGGGATGACGCT
>JAVBNW010000103.1:0-49180 GCA_031551255.1 Eubacteriales bacterium
AGTCTACAACCGAACCAAGAATTTCATATAATTCTACGACGTGGCTGTGTATCCAACGAACACTCCGATACATCATTTGGGCAAAATAGTTGAATTAGTTTTAAAGACAAAAAATGATGCTATCTACACCCGCCAGCCTTCTGTCTCCGATTGAATGCTCCACAGCCGGGAATACAGCCCCTGTTTTACCAGCAGTGCGTCATGCTGTCCCTGCTCGACGATTCTGCCGCCATCCAGCACCAAAATGTTGTCCGCCCGCACCACGGTCTTGAGCCTGTGCGCGATCATGATCACGGTCCGTCCCTGCACCAACCGGGCAATGGCTTTCTGTACCTCGGCTTCGTTTTCGGGGTCAAGAGAGGATGTCGCCTCATCCAACAGGATGACCGGCGCGTTTTTGAGCATTGCACGGGCGATGGAGATGCGCTGTTTCTCACCGCCCGAAAGCGTGGAGCCGCCTTCACCTACCATGGTGTCGAAGCCATCGGGCAGCGCGGCGATGAAGTCGTGGCAGCGCGCCAACTTCGCGGCTTCCATAATTTCTTCCCGCGACGCGCCCTCCCGTCCGTAGCCGATGTTGGCGGCAATGGTGTCCTCAAAGAGATACACATCCTGAAACACGACGGAGATATTCTTCAGCAGTTTTTCGGGGTCCATTTCCCGCATATCCCGCCCGCCGAACAGCACGCGGCCCTTTTGCGGATCATAAAACCTGGCGACCATACGCAGCACAGTGCTCTTTCCGCCGCCGGAGGGACCGATGATGGCCGTGAGGGTGCCAGGCATAAACGAAGCGCTGACGCCTTGGAGAACCGCCGTGTCGCCGTAACCGAAATGCACGTCCTCGAAGCGAATGTCGCAGGAATTAGCGGCGGCTCCGGAGCCTTCCATGACAGGCAGGTCGAGCAGCGCCGTGACACGTTCCCCCGCCATGACGTTGTACTTAAGTTGGCCAAACTTGATGACCGCCACGGCCAGCGGATCGAAAACCCGTGTGCCCGCCAATAGGAATACGGCGAAAACCGGCACGGTAAGCGTGCCGCCCCGGATCAAATACACGCCGGCAAGAGTAATGAGCGAAACGCCCGCCTTCAAGAAAGCGATCGCGACCAAAAAGAACGGCCCAAGCCCGCCCTCGAGCTTAATGTTCTCTTTCATGAAGCGGCGAAATGATTTATCCAGCTTTGCAAAGTTCTCGCCCCGCAGGTTATACGCCTTGATCACCGGCATGCCGAACAGGGACTCGCTGACACGACCGGACATATCCACACGAGCCTCGGAGTGACGCTGGCCCAGATTTCGCTCCAGCCCGCTCACCGCCCAGATGATGAGCAGCGCGATCGGAAAGCCCGCGAACATGGCAAGCGACATGCGCGGATCGAAGAACGAAAGCCCGATACAGGCCAGCAGCGGCGTGATACTGCCCGCGATGATCTGGGGCAGCAGCTGACTGCCCGCTTCCTCCAGAAGTAGAAAGTCGCTGGTCATGGTGGAGGCCACCGCGCCGGGATCGCGCGAGAGCAACGTGCCCAGCGGCAGCTTGCGAATGTGCTCCGCCAGTTCCGCGCGGGCATCAGTAGAGGAAGCATAGGCGCCTCGGTAGCAGTACCGGTAAGAGAGGCTTTCGAACACCCACACCGCCAGCATGCATATGACCATGCCCAGCGCGTACAACCACAACTGACCCATGTTCAGCGGCGCGACGCCCGCGTAGAAGGAATAAAGCGCGCTGACAACCAGCGCCAGCATGCCGAATGGCGCCATATTGGCAAGATTAGCAAAGACGGTGAAAAGAATCGGTTTCACCAGCTTGCCGGGATGGTTTGCGGTCAGCTTTTTCAATGTATTCATATTGCGGCCTCCTTCCAGTCGATCTCCCAGGTATCCGCCTCGGTATAGGCGTCCCACATGTTTTTATACAGTCCGGGTTCTTTCGCCAGCTCGTTATGCGTGCCCCGCTGTGCGATGCGGCCATCCTTGAGCACCAGTATCTGCGAGGCATTCTGAATGGTGGCCAGCCGATGCGCGATGATGATGACGGTCTTGTCCTTGATTAACTTGGACAGCGCCTGCTGCATCTCGTATTCGTTTTCCGGATCGGCATAGGCGGTGGCCTCGTCCAGCACCAGAATAGGCGCGTTCTTAAGGATCGCCCGCGCGACGGAAACGCGCTGCTCCTCGCCGCCGGAGAGATACACGCCGCCCGCACCCACGCGGGTATCATACCCCTGCGGCATGGCCGAAATGAAGTCATGGCAGCGGGCAGCTTTGGCCGCGGCCTCCACCTCTTCGCGGGAAGCGTTCGGCTTGCCGATCAGGATATTCTGATAGATCGTATCGCTGAACAGGAAGGAATCCTGAAACACGAAGGACATTTGCCCCATCAGGTCGTTCAGGCCCATCTCGCGGATATCCACACCGCCGATGGAGATACCGCCCTCGTTCACATCCCAAAACCGCGGGATGAGCTGGGCGATGGTAGATTTCCCGGAGCCGGAAGGACCGACCAGTGCGGTGATCTCGCCCTGCTTTGCCGCGAAGCTGATATCGTGCAGCACATCGACCTTGCCGGTGTAGCTAAAGCGGACGCTGTCAAAGCGAATCTCGCTGCCCCGCGGCTTTGCGCCGGTGGCTTCCTCCGCAATCGGCTGCTCCGCCAGAATTTTATCCACCCGCGAAGCTCCCTCCATGATCATGCGCATGGAGGCGGCCAGGTTGTTGAGCTTGATGACCGGCGTAGTGATGCCGGGAGCGAGAATCAGGAAAAACAGCAGCACCGCGGCGAAGGCAACGTTTTCCGGCTGGCCGCTGAACAAAAACAGCCCAACCGGCAATATGAATGTACAGATGGACACCAGCAGCACCCGGAATGTGACGAACCCAAACTGAAAATGATCGGTGTACTCCACGCAGAAATCCCGGTAGCGCACCATGTCGGCGTAGAATTTGCGGAAGGAGTGGACGGTCTGCCCAAATACCTTAATGGACGGCATGCCCTTGACATATTGCAGGCTGGAGGCATTGATCGATGCTTGAGCGTTGAAATACTCCACCATGCTGGCGCGCGCCTGCTTGCCCATCATCATGGAAAACTGCGCGATATAGCCTAAAATGATGGGGATGAGGCTCGCCACTGCCAGCAGCGGATCCAGCACGAACATTGTCACTGCCATGGCCAGGAACATCACGGCGGCGCTGACCATGTCGGGCAGATGATGCGCAATAAATCCTTCGATCCGCTCGGCGTCCTGTTCGATGACCGTCTTGATCTTCCCGGCCGAGTTCTTATTGAAGTAGCCCAGCGGCAGGCGGCCCAAATGCTCCGCCAGCTTGGCGCGCACACCGTAAAGGATGCGGAACGCCGCGACGTGGGAGCACATGCCGCCCACATACATGCAAATATGGCCGCCCACCATGCCGCCGAGGCCGATGAGCGCCCAACGCGTGAGCAGCGCGCCGTCGATGGTGGCGGGGCTGGCGGCATTTTGCAGCAGCTCCGTCATGATGAAATACACAGCCAGCAGCGGCACCAGCTGCAAAAACACGCTGAGCGTGGCGACGATGCCGCTCATTGTCATGAGACCCTTCTTTTCGCCTGCAAGCTCCATTAGCCTGCCGATGCCGGGCTTCTTTTTCCGTTCCATGGCCACACTTCCTAGTTCGCTCTTTTCTTTTTGCCGCAGGCGGTACAGGTTATCATTTGTCAAGGTGAAATCATCGGCAATCACGCCGTTTTCCACCCGCAGTGCCCGGTTGCATGTGTTCAGCAAAAACTCCGTATCGTGCGTAACGACCAGAACCGTCTTGCCCTGCTGCGCAAGCCCGCGCAGCAACTGTGCGCAGCGGCGCATGTTCGCCAGATCCAGGCCGCTGGTGGGTTCGTCGAAGCAGAGGATATCGGCATCCTTCATGCCGGAGAGTGCGATGGATACCCGCTGTTTCTGTCCGCCGGAAAGGCTGCCGGGATGCCGCTCTCGGAACTCCTGCAAATCCAGCGCGGACAACAGATCATCAGCCTTTTGCCCCAGAATCGCATCTTTTTTTCCACCCAGCAGCAGCTCGTTCTCCACGCTCTCGCAAAACAGCTGATAGTCAGCATCCTGCATGACATAGTAGGTAGACCGCACCCGGTCCTTGGGCAATGCCCGCTTGCCACCCAAGCGGATGACGCCGCCCTGTTCATCGGATACGCCGCAGATCACTTCCATAAGGCTGGTCTTGCCCGCGCCGTTGTGCCCGATGATCCCGATTATTTCGCCACGATGCGCGCGAAAGGAGAGCTTATCCAGCACGTCCTCGTAGCCGGGATAGGCGTAGGAAATCCGCTCCAGCTCCAGCGCCGCCTGTTCCTGTGTTGGAAAGCATGTTTCTGCGACGGTCAACTCATTTGGAAACAGGCACCGCAGGCCCGCCGCTTCGGCGTTGGCGTTGGTCAGCGTGCGGAACTGCCCACCGCTGTACCGGGTTTGCACGCGGCCCTCCCGCAGCACCAGCACGGTTTCTGCAAGCTCGCGCAGGTAGTGAATGCGGTGCTCTGACACGATGACCGTGCAGCCCTTTTCCTTGAGAGATTCGAGAATCCGCCGCAGCTTCTCCGTGGCCGCCTCGTCCAAGTTGGCGCTGGGCTCATCTAGCACAAGGACAGGCGGAGAGAAAGCGTGTACGCTGGCGATGGCCACGCACTGCTTTTCTCCGCTGGACAGCGCGAAGATATCCTTGTCCATCAGCCCTTCGATGGAGAAGACCTGCGCGCTTTGTGAAACCCGCCGCTGAATTTCCTCCTGGGGCATACCGGCATTCTCGCAGGAGAACGCGGTCTCCGAGGTGGTGTTGGTGGTGAAAAACTGGCTTCGCGGATCCTGAAAGACAGAGCCCGCCACGTCGCCGATCTCGTGGAGCTGCATCCCGGCGGCGTCCCTGCCGCCGATGAACACCTTGCCCGTCAGCTCGCCCTCATAAAAATGGAGCGCCAGGCCGTTGACGAGCCGCGTGAGTGTGGTCTTACCGCAGCCGCTTTCCCCCGTGAGCAGCACGAACTCCCCGGCTTTGATCGAAAGATCGATCCCATCGAGCGCGGGCTTGTCGGCTCCGGCGTAGGTATACGATACGTTTTCTAATTCTATAATTGCTTGTTTCTCCAAATGACGACGCTCCTTTACGGCTTCAATGCAGCGAATCCCCCCAGCAGCACGGCCACAAAGCACGCGGCCGATATCCAATCGAACGCGCCCAGTCGAACCGTGTGTATGGAGGAGCGCTTCACCGGCCGCCCAAGCCCCCGAGTCAGGGCGGAAGCGGCCAGGTCGTCACCGATCTTCATGCTGCGCATCAAAAGCGGGACGAGGGAATATTCCATCGTCTGCAGTGGATGCCTCAGGATTCTGCGCCAGTTAAGCGCTATGCCCCTCAGCTTCATGGTGTTTTTAATGTATCGGAATTCATGCCGCACCGTGGGTACGAAGCGGAACGCCACCGCGATGGCGATGGTAAGCCCTTTGGGCATACACATCTTTACCATAGCGGTGATGACCCGGTCGGTCTCGGTCGTGTTAAGTGCCCAGCTCGCCAGCATGAAAATGGGTGCCAATCGCCCCAGCATGAAGGAAAACATCCCGAAGGTCAGGCCCAGTGTATCGGTGCCCAGATAGCGGGCGGAGAGCGTATCCAGCCCCATGGCGATGAGAAACACGATCCCCGAGGATACAACCGTGCCGTACTTCCCGGCGATGAGCAGCACCACAAGCGACAACGCAAAGCACCAGACCAGCCCCCAATTGCCGGGCGCGAAGAAGGCGGCGTTGCCCATGACAACGACCAGCAGCAGCTTGATGCGCGGATCGAGGGCGATGATTCTTTCGCGCGGCGAGGCCTTCATCAAGCGACGCCCGCCTTGACGAAATGCTTCTTCAATAGCGCGCGCCCAAGCAGCGAGCCCAGGATGGAGCAGACGATGGTAGAGGCCAGCACGACGATGCCCAGCGGCCCCACCAGCGCGTCATATGCGGCTTGAAAAAACTCCGCCCTGGCGGCGAACTGCGTCAGATACATATCCTTGAATACAACCAGGGTTCCGAAGGAGGCGATGGTCCAGCTGGCCATGAATATGGTGAAGGCGAGCACCATCTTGAAGAAGCGGCGCTGCTCGCCGGAACGCCAGATGAGTTCGTTGACGATGGCGAAGGCCACGATGACCGCGGGGATGATCCAGTTATTCATCAGCATGACCAACGCGAATACAAGGCTGCTGATGAGCACCACGCCCTTCTTGGGCACCTTCGCGTAAAGCAGCATGTACAGAATGCCGAAGGGAAATGCCAGCACCGAATGCACGAACAGCCAGCCGATAGGCGTCGCGCCCACGAGGGTTCCGACAACCATGAACAGCACCACCGCAATGGCGCTGATGATGCCGATGGTGATAAAGTCACGGATGTTTAACTTGGTCTTTTCCATTGGGTTTTCTCCTCCAATATGCTTTTATTTTATGAGCGCCGCCGGACGGCGATATTCCGCGTCGTTGCCCCATTGCCAGTTTCCGTCGCCCGCGCCGATCTCGAAATGCAGCTTGGCGATCCCTAAATCGATAGGCTGCCGGTCCTTCATGTCCTCGACTGCTGCGCGCACGGTTTCATCCTTGCAGGTGAAATGCACCGGCTGTAAGTTGCGCGTGCTGGGCGCTTTCTCTACAGCATGCATACCGCTCACGAACCATGGCTCAGCCTTTCCGGTTACGGAGCAGAGCTCTTCGACACTCTTTTTGTTCTTGCCCATCATGCGCGCCATCATCTTCTCCTTGATGGATAAAGCCTCTTCCACGTAGCCGACCGTGATCACGCAATCCAGCGTTTGCTCTGGCCCGATTTTGCAGGCGCAGGAGGCCCTGTCGTAATTCGTGCCGACCCAACAGGTGCCAAGTCCCAGGAGAGTCGCCTCCAGCACCAGCTTTTCGCCATAATAGCCTTCCTTCTCCATACGGAATTCGTCGCTCTCGTCGCCGATCATGGCGAAGTAGTTGCGAACGCCCACAAACATGCCGTAGCTCTTTCGAAATCCCTCAAAGGCATCGCCGTTTTGTGTGACGATTTGGATGGATAAGCCGGACATTCGGTTGTAGCGGTCGATCGACGCCTGCAGCGCTTCCACAACTTCCGGCGGGAGCGCCTGCGGCGTGTATTTGCGTCTGGAGCATCTGCGCGCAATAGCGGATAAGTAATCCATTCCACACCTCCTGATTGCTCATTGGCATACGATGTGCTATGATGTAGTTAGCTTAACCTAACTCCACATTCATCTTACGGATAGGAATATTTGAAGTCAATGGATTGGGGCTGTATTTAGCTTTTGAGGGAATTCTTTTAGCTGATCGCGGCAGAAAGGAGGCGTTCATGGAAATCAACCGCCTGGAAAAAATGTATGAGGATGTATTTGCAAACCGTAACTGCGTCCCCTGTGAAATGATCCCCGGCCTTGGCCCGGAAGGCAAGTGCTTTTCCATCGACCCGAAGGTCGGAAAGGGCTGGTGCTGGGTGTACAACTGCGGCGAGCACGCCTCCATCACGCTGATGGAGCAGTCGTACTACCAGGATTGTTTTTGCGAGATTATGCAGCCAAACTTCCTTTGCATCGGATATTACTACTCCGTTTCCGGCGAGCAGATTCATCCGTACCGCCGCCTGGCGTCCTCCACTTTCCACGCGCATATCGGCGAGGAGGGCCAATATGGCTTTGTGCATCATAAAGGCATTCCGGTGCGCAGTATCAGCATCACGCTGATGCCTGAGTATTACGAAACCCATCTAAAGGCCAAGTATTCCGGGGCCTATGAAAATCCAAAAGACGCTTTCATATGCATCGACGGCATCGGCGATTTTCCCGAGCTGCTGACCGTGTTTAATCAGATCCGAAGTTACGCCGGAAGCGGAATGCCCGCGCGCCTCTACTATGAGAGCAAGCTGGACGAGGCTGTATCGCTGGTGCTGCAAAAGAGCCACGAGCTGCACGTGAAAAATCCTCCCGCGCGAAAAGTTTCGCAGGAGGATAAAGAGGCCCTGGCGGCCATCGCCAGCTATATTGATACGCACTACATGATGGAGACCCCATTGGCTCTGCTCGCGCAGATCGGCTGCATGAGTGTCGCCAAACTGAAGTACGCCTTCAAGACCGTCTACCGGCTCTCGGTTTCAGACTATATGCAAAGCCTCAGGGTGGGTTACGCTGAGCATTTGTTGATGAATACCGATCTCGGAATCGCTCAGATTGCCGCGGCTACAGGCTACCGGAAGCCCGGCAGCCTAACCGAAGTGTTTAAGAAGCATACCGGTATGACGCCGGGCGAATATCGCGGTGCCTTGGCAAAAAGCACTCAACCATAGTTGTTTTGAAAAAGGCTTCCCATGTTAATATCTTTTCACTCAAAAACCAGATGAATTTGCAAAATCATGTTATTCTCATCGCATGCTTTCATGTGAGCGATCGTTTCCTCCGGCATCTGTGGAAGCCGGGGGACTTTTTCAAACCTTGATCCCGCGTACTTCACCTTGATCGTCGGCGACCAGGTCTCAAAGATAGAAGGATCATCCACAGAGAAATACATAAGGGCGCCGGTGTTGCCTGATTTCTGCATCATCTCGTTGGAAACAGCAAGCGCCTCGCTGGAATTCGCGTCAAACACGAGTTCGCCGCCCGAAAAGAATTCCGCCATGTTTACGATGAGCCCACGGATTTCCTCTTGATGGAAGAAGTAGAACACGCCTGCCGCTATGAAAATGGCACCGCCTTCATGTGAGAAGTCGATATCGTCAAACCATGACGTGTCAAATACCGATTTGGGTATCTGCGTGGTCCTTTCGGACTTAGGTAAAATATTGTTCCTAAAATCCAGCGCTTCCGGCAGATCCAAATCAAACCACCGCAACACGCCGTTGTCCACACGCGAAAAATTCGTATCAAGACCCGCACCGATATCGACAACCGTCGCTTTGGGATAGGCAGCGGTGTAGGCGCGAATGGAGTCGTCCATGCTCTTTGCCCGCACAAGATGGCTCATGGCCGCAAAATCGTTAAATGCTGCGGCGATAGAGGTGAAGTCATGATCGAGCGTCCGGACGACGTCAATGGCCTGCTGATCGACCAGTATCTCAGGGTATTTTATGCTGGCCTGTGACCGGCTCCATAAAGGAATTAGCATTGTATTTTGGATGGCGTCATTGAGTTTCATACAATCTCTCCGTTCTTTTGCCTTCGGGCAAGAATAATCGTCGACCCAACAAAGAAGGTCAGGAACAAAAGGTTAAAAAGGCCGCCGGCGAACACGACTTTGAATGGCTGCAGCAGCATATCGCCTAAAAACATTATCAGAGCACCTGATTCGCCAATGAGTCCTGTCTACGGGATTTTCTTCCGCATACTGACCTCCTTTTGATGATTTGCGGGTCTGGGTATTTACGCCGCCATATCTCCGCGCTGCCTGCTGCGCAAGCTGTTAAACTCCCGCTTCACCAGGATAAGCGTGATCAGCACGATGACCGTGTCGATGGCAAACGAGCCCCAGTACACCCCGCCAACGCCAATCATGCGCGGCAATATCAGCATTACCGGCACATAGAAAACAAGTTGGCGCGCAATGCCCAAGAGCGCCGCAGGCTTGCCCTTGTCCACGGAGGGGAACAGCGTCATGGCCATAAAGATGAAGGACAGCAACGGCAATATCAGCATCATCACGCGGAAGTAAGCAATAGGCTCGCTTCCAAAGATTTGGCCAGGAAGCATCATTCCCATGATAAAATCCGGGGCGATCATGGAGACCAGCCAGAACGGGACGGTCAACAGCAGAGACGTTACCGAGAAAATCTTATAGGAGCGTATGACCCGGTCGTATTGCTGTGCGCCGTAATTAATGCCGATCACCGGCTGTAGCGCGCGCATGAGGCCATAAATCGGCGTGAGCAGGAAGTTGAATACGCGCATGATGACCCCGTAAAATGCCACATCCGACATCGTGCCGTATTTCGCAAGTGCGTTGAGTACGAAGAACGATTGTACCAGCCACATGAGGTTCATGATCAGCGAGGACATCCCCAGACGGATGATCGACGAGGTAATATCCTTATCCAAACGCAGCGAGAACATCTTTGAGCGGAAAGAAGCGTGCCCCCTACCGAAATAGACCCAGCCGATGATGGAGTAGACGAGCATCCCGATGTTCGTGCCCCACGCGGCGCCGGCCACGCCCATATTTAGAGATCCCATAAAAATGTAGTTACACAGCGCGTTGACCGCAAGCCCGGCGGCCATCATAACGGCGGCGGTTTTCATGCGGCCCTCCGCACGGACGATCATATTGCCCGCCAGCCCGTATACCCAAAAAAGCGCGCCGAATACGGTGATGCGAAAGTATTCGTCCCCGAAGGCCAACGCCTCACCCTGCCCGCCCATGGTGGCGAGGAGCTGACGTGAAAAGAGCAATCCCAGCACTGTAAACAGCGCGGTAACGATCAGCGACAGGGCATTTACATTGCCCATCAGCTTCGACTGTGTTTCTTTGTCGTTGCGACCAAGCGCAATGCTTAAAAGCGCGCCCGCGCCAACGCCGACGAGGGAGCCGAACGCCACGCTGATCTGCGAGAGTGGATAGGCAACCGAGATGCCCGCAAGCGCTGTCTCGCCCACAAAGTGTCCGACGAATATGGCATCCAGCACCGAATTGAAACCGTATAGAACCATGGCGATGATGGCGGGCCACGAGAGGTTCCACATGACACCCCACAGGTTTCCTTTCAGTATAAATTGTTTTTGTTTTTCCTTAGAACCGATTGTGCCTTGCATGAAGATCCTCCTTGCAAATTAGTTAGACATGGCTAACCGACTGGCGAAAAAAAAGACTAAACGCTAAATATCTCCCGCCAACCAGGGTTGAAAAATCGCATGAGTGTACGGATAAGCCGCATGGCTTTTTCGCGGGGAATATCGTGGCGCACAACCTCGAACACGGCATAAAATTCTGCGCTGACCATCAGATGCAGCTCTTCTTTTCCGATCTCGGGCACAGTGCCGCCAAGCGCTCTTTTTTCGGCCAGATACTCCAGAGAAAGGCGCACCTCAATATCGACAACAGAATCCATAAAGCCTTCGAATGAGCTGCCCGCAGCACAGTTGAGCAACAGGCGGAACGCATCGATGTTGTCATAAATAAAGCCAAGCAAGGACGAAAGATACTGATCCATCGACTCATCCATATCGTAAGATTTCCCTTCGCGCAGAAGCTTGAGGCTGGACTCCTCCGACTGTGTGAAGCGGCGGAACGTTTCATCCACCACGGGTCTGACCAGCGCGCTAAACATTGCGTCCTTATTGGGAAAGCGCACATAGAGGGCGCCCGTCGTCACATCGGCCGCTTTGGCTATGTTGCGCATTGACGCTTTCTCAAAGCCGAGTGAAAGAAACTCCGATTTTGCGCTATCAAGCACTTTTGATAATGTTCCTTCGACCTGCTTTGCCATCGCGGCAGCCCTCCTTCACATATCGATAACACTGTTATTGATTGTAGCCGACGGCGAAAACTTTGTCAATACCCGGCCGCCCGCATGTGCAAAAAAGAGGGCCATCATCCTGCATTTACAGATATGACAGCCTAACTTTATGATAACGAAAGATCGTATTGAACTTTCCCTTTTTCCAAGTATGTTATCCGGGTAGCGGCTTCCCGGACGAGTTCCATATCGTGCGTGATCAATATAACCGCCTTTCCTTCAGCCGCGAGTTTTCGCATGAGCAGCGCCACCTCCCGCATATGCCGTCCGTCCAGCCCGCTTGTTGGTTCATCGAACACGAGCACCGGGCGATCGCGCAAACAAGCGGCAGCGATAAGCAGCCGTTGCTTTTGCCCGCCGGATAGGGACGCCGGATGCCTGTCACGAAAAGGCAGCAGATGCAACTGCCCAAGCAGTTCCTCCGCCCTGGCTTTCGTGCCGATATCCGGCTTTAGGTTCAGCATAATTTCCTCCCACACCGTGGGCGCATACAGCTGATAATCCGCATCCTGCTGCACAAAGAAGGAATGGCGGATTCTTTGCTTTCGCTTGAGTGGGGCATCCGCGAAAAACACTGCGCCGCCGCTTTCCTTCTCAATTCCGGTGACTGTTCGAAGCAAGGTTGTCTTGCCCGCGCCATTGCTGCCTGTAATGGCCAGGATCTCCCCTGAAGAAGCGCATAGGGAAATATCCGCGATGATGGGCGACGTCCCTTTTTGCACAAACAGCTTTTCCGTGCGCAGGGCAACATTTGTATTGCGCGTCATTTCGCCGGCGGGCGTGATCTTTGGAGCTTCAAACAGCCGCAAGCCCCGCTCGTGGAGCTGATTGTCGCCGAGTGCAAGCGCATCCTTTTTCCCATACTGCTCGATGATCCGCCCATCTTCCATGATCACCATGCGATCAAACAGATCACGCAGGTAGTGAAGACGATGCTCGGATATGATGATGGTGCATCCCTGCCGCTTCAAGCGGGTCAGCAGATCCGCCAACTGCTCGGTAGCGGATTGATCAAGATTGGCCGATGGCTCATCCAGTACCAATATAGGCGGTTTCGCGGCGCATACCGAGGCGATGGCGATCTTCTGCTTTTCGCCGCTTGAGAGCTTAAAAATATCCCGTTCGAGCAGGCCGCGAATGGGCAGAATTTCGCAAAGCTCATCCAACCGCTGATGCATGATATCGTGGGATAGACCGTGGCATTCCATGGAGAATACGGCTTCATCGGTGGTATTGATGCAGAAAAACTGACTGCGCGGATCCTGAAAGACGCTGCCGACTTGCTTGCCGATTTGTTGCAGGGTTAACGCGGCAGCATTCTCGCCTTGCAAGAGATAACTGCCCTTAAGCTCACCCCCATGAAATTGCGGGCACAAGCCGTTGAGTACGCGGGTCAGCGTCGTCTTGCCGCAGCCGCTGGCACCGGTGAGCAGAATGCACTCTCCCGGGCGAACGGTCAGGTTGATATCTTTCAGCGTTTCCCCTGCCGCGGAATTTTCACTTGGATACCGGTACGAAATGCCGCGCAGAGAGATCATATCAGCACCCCCTGCAGCAGATACTCAAACGCAAAAAGCCCGCCACCAAGTAGCAAAGCTGCCCCGACCAGCACGCCGTCGCGCGATCCAAATCGTACCATGCGATATGTGGAGTTGACGCCGCTCGTATCGGCGCCCCGTGTCAACGCGGAGGCGGAAAGTTCGTCGGAGACCTTCGCTGTGCGAATGAGCATGGGTACGAGGATATACTCCGCGCTTTTTAGGGGGTGTGCCGCAAGTCCCCAGACGCTCACGCCGATTCCTCTAAACTTCTGCGCGTCCCGGATGGCGCGAAACTCCGTAAATACCGTGGGCATAAACCGGAACAGCACCGCGATGGAAATGACAAGCATCTGAGGAACGCGCATTCTTCGAAGTGTCGCAACCAAAACCCCCGTCGGCGCTTTGCTGACGGGGATTGCCGCCATCACGGGCAGCATGAGCTTGCGCATGATCTGCATAAGTACCGTAAACCCGCCGATCGAAGGAAGTTGGAGCATCCACCGCCCCAGCAAAAACAGAACAGCATATCCGACTACCAGCCCGATGGCGTTTTTATAGCGCTTGAACAGGCACAGATAGATCGCCGTAAGCGCTGCCGTGATTGCCGGCAAAGCCTCCTGCTGAAGGAAAAAAACGCAAAAGGATACAATCAGAACGACGGCAAACCGCGCGCGCAGGTCGATTCCGCTAGTGGATTGCTGTGCCATCAGGCGACGCCCGCCGGTTTGAAATGCTTTTTCAAAAGCTTATATCCAACAAATCCGCCGACGCCTGCCCATACGGCGGAATTGAGCGACGCCAAGCCTATCAGAAGAGGGGATGCGTATATGCTCATCATCGCTTCAACTGTTTCAGCCGGAAACCCTTGCGCCAGCATGTTGGCCGTGAACTGTTCTGTCATGAGGATATAGGGCAAATAGCTGCCCATGGTATAGAGTGCGGCGTATAGCATGTACGCGATAATGATGCGTTTGGGTTTATGATAGCCCTTGATCAGCGAGAGCTCGCAAATGATCGCGCCGATTGTAAAAATAACGCCGATCATAAGCTGACCAATGATGGTGATATAGATCGCCAGAATGAACATGTAAAGGAACATCGCGCCCGTGCGAGGCGCTTTACTCATCGCCAGTATAAAGATTGGCCCGCCGACCAGCATGATGAGTCCGTTTGCCGCAAAGAGCACCAGGTGCTGAGATGCCGCAAAGGGCATGCTCAAAGCCAGGCTCAATACGATCGTCAGCGTGCTGAGCAAGGTGACAATGACGATATCCTTAAAGCCGATAAACTTTTTGTTCTCCATCTTAGTTTCCTTCTCTCTTTTCGTTTTGGATACTCCAACCCTGCGTCCTGTGCTGCGTGTGCCACAGCCGGTGATACAGCCCGTTCGTATCTCTGAGCAGCTCTTCGTGCGTCCCGCGCTGGGCTACGATACCCTGGTCGATCACCACGATCTGGTCGGCGGCGGCAATAGTCTGCAGTCGGTGCGCGATCATCACCACCGTGCGGTTTTTCGTTAAGGCATCGATGGCGCGCTGTATCTGGATCTCGTTCTCAGCGTCCAGGCTGGAGGTCGGCTCATCCAGCAGCACGATGGGCGCGTCCTTGAGGATCGCCCTGGCAATGGCGATTCGCTGTCGTTCGCCTCCGGATAGCGTCGCGCCGCCTTCGCCGATCACGGTGTCGTACCCCTGCGGAAGCCGCATGATGAAATCGTGGCAGCAGGCCTGCCTGGCCGCTTCTATCATTTCTGCTTCCGTTTTGTCGCCCCGCCCAAACAGGATGTTGCTGCGTATGGTGTCGCCAAAGAGATAGTTTTCCTGAAACACCATGGAGATTTGGGCGTAGAGTTCCTCAGGTCTGACTGCCGTGAGTGGCTGGTCCCCGATGCGGATATCGCCGGAATTTGCATCCCAGAAGCGTGCGATCAGGCGCAGTATCGTCGATTTACCGCTGCCGGACGGACCGACCAATGCTGTGAGTTTCCCCTTGGGAATGCGCAGGTTGATATCGCGCAGCACCTCCTTGTCGAGATAGGAGAAACGCACGTTTTCAAAACAGATATCACCCATACCGGGCAATGGGGCTTCTCCCATACTGACCGGCGCTTGCCTCAGCGCTTCCACGCGGTTTGCGGCGCCGACTGCCGTTCGCGTCAGAATCGCGCAGGTGATAGCAGCCGTGAGCGGTGTATACAGCCGGGTAGATAAGATCAAGAAGGCGAGCAGCAGCGTGATGTCCACCGAGCCGGTGAGCAGCAGCATGGATCCCGCAAAGATGATGAGAGGCGCGCCAAAGTTGATCATATGCGCCGCAAGCAGGGTCAGCGCCCCCGGAACACCTTCCTCCTTTGTGGTCTCGCTCCTAAGGGAGGCGAACGCGCCGTCAAGGCGGGAGAAGCCCGCTCCGGTCTGGTTATAGGATTTCAGGTTCCGCATTCCAAGCAGGTATTCATTCAGCATGGTGGTGGCGTGCATCCGCGCTTTGCTTACTCGGTCAGCCTGGCGAAAACGCAAGCGCATCGCCAGCCACATGCATACGATCGACAACGGAAGCATGGCGTACATGGGCAGTGCCAGCCGCCAATCGTAGCACATCAGCATCACAAACGATAGCAGCGACATGGCGCCCATGCTGATGATCTGCGGCAGAAAATAGGACGTCGCTTTCTCCATCTCGTCCGGATCGGAGACGAAGGTATGAATGATCTGCCCGGATTCGCGCGCCGCAAAGTAACCCAGCGGAACCCTGCGCATGCGCTCGATCATACTAAGGCGCATATTCGCCACGGCTTTATGGGAGTTATAGTAGCTGTACCGGTAGGTTAGGATGGATATGACGCTTTGCAGAATCAGTGCGCCGGCAAGCCCGGCAGCGTACATCCACATGCGGCCCGCGTCGATCGCCGTATCAGTCTGCAGCGGCCTTATGAGTTCCGCCATGGCGAGCATGACAAACAGGGACGGCGCCATGGTGGCAGTGTTCTCGATGAACGCCCAGACGGTTGGCGCGACGAGTAAGCGCTGGTTGCCGCCGGTGATTTTGCTAAAGAAATGCTTCATCCCCGTACCGCCTCCATTTCCGAGGCGTTCATCGTCCAGTTCTTTGCCTCATTCTGCAGCTGCCACAGCCTTTGGTATAAGCCGCCTTGATTCATCAGGTCATCGTGCGTTCCCCGCTCGGCGATTTTGCCTTGCGCCAGCACGACGATCTGGTCGGCGCCGCGGATGGTTGCCAGCCTATGGGCGATGATGATCACGGTTTTTCCGCGCAGTAAATTGGACAGCGCGTCCTGTATCAACGCTTCGTTGTCAGCGTCGGTGAAAGCAGTCGCCTCGTCCAGCACAACGATAGGCGAATCCTTGATGATGGCGCGGGCGATAGCGATACGCTGTGCCTCGCCGCCCGACAGATGGTGGCCGCCGTCGCCAAGCCGTGTTTCATAGCCATCCGGCAGTTGCTCGATGAACTCATGGCATCGCGCCGCAATAGCCGCCTGTTCTACCGCTTTCACATCGACCGGGCGATTCATGGCGATGTTATCCCGGCCAGTGCCCGAAAACAAGAAGGTGTCTTGAAACACAAACGCCACGCTGTCCATCAGCGTACTGGTACTCATATCCCGGACATCGACGCCACCGATGCGGATTGCGCCGCGCATCACATCCCAGAACCTGGGGATCAGCTGCCCGGCCGTGGACTTTCCGCCGCCCGAAGGACCGACCAGCGCCGTTACGCTTCCCTTGGGAACCTGAAAGGAAACGTCCGCCAGTGCCCAACGCCGCAGCGGGTCATCCGCTTTTTGATAGGAGAAGGACACGTTGTCAAAGGCGATGTCGTATCCGCCTGGGGTTTGCTCTTTTTCAGGCTCCTGCAATGGCGCCGTATTCAATACGCTTTCGATCTCGTCGATGGCCACCGCGGCTTCCAGGATATTCGGCTGCAGCTGCATCAGCTCCATGATGGGTGAATACAGGCAGGGCGTGACGATCAAAAACATCAGTATTGTCAAGACAAGTCGGCTTTCACCGCCATAGATTGCAATAAGCGCGGCGGCGACCGGCATGACAAAGGTCGTGGTGGAAAGGATGGCGACCTTGAATAACGAGAACGGTATGGAGACGCGCTTGCAGAACAGCAAAAAGAAATCCCGGTAATCGGTGACGCTATCCGTCACTTCCCGAACGCCGCTCTGGTCCTGTCCGAATATCTTCACAACGGCGATGCCGCGCAAGAACTCGTTGAAGCGGTTGTTCATGCGTCCGGCCTTCGTACTCATCTCCATCATCCGCTGCTTGTTTTTCTGCCCGCTGAAGGCGATGGCCTGGATCACAAAGGCGATGATGATGGGCACAAGCACGCCGCCGGCCAACCAGGGATTGAGGATGAACATGGTGACGAGCATGGAAATAAACAGCGGCGCCGCGCCAATCAGGTTCGGAATCGTGTGCGCCATCAGGTTTTCAATCTTGCCCATGCCGCCATTCATCATCTTCTGAATATCGCCCGTGCCGGTCGTCTGGAAATACCCAAGCGGAAGCGTGCCGAGATAACTCGTCAGCCTCCCCCGGATGCCGTACAGAAGCTTGTATGCGCTGCGGTGAGCCCCATAGCCTCCGACCAATGTGCAAAGTACGCCCAGCGCGATAGCAACGAGTGCAAACACGCCCCAGAAGAGGAATATTCCCTTATCCAACTGATTGGCGCTTGCATATCCTTCCAATACATGCCGCACGATAAAGTACACCGAAGCAAACGGGATCACCTCGCACAAGATGCCGATAACGCTCCCCAAAAGGCTTATCGTCCACGCCGTTCTTTTTTCCGACGCTATTTCAAATAGATAGCCGATATTGCTCTTACGCCGCTCGTTTTGCATTGACGACCGTACACCTCCTATAGTAAACTAGAGTAGTTAGATAAAGCTAACTATTCTAGAATAACACCGGCATATATCTCAATCAATGCGCGCAACACAGTTTGTGACGCGAGGGAGAATATTGCGTTCAAAAAGGAGAATGACCTTGGATATTATGGAGACCGTCGAGGACTCTTTCGCATTTTTAGAAGAAGTGGGCATGGTAAAACAGCAGGCCGGCGCAAGCGTCTCATATACCTTCCCTCCGGGCCGTGGCGAGGGCAAGATCGAGGCGCTGGGCGACATGTCCAAATATTATTTCACGAAGAGCCACTATAGCGTCGGCACGGAGTTTTCACAGAAATACAGGATTACCGAGCGTTTTATTGAGATTGGCAAACTGGAGCAATCCGAGGGCTTTCATACGCGGGAGGATGGCTGCCCGGACTATGACGATCTGCCTGTCGGAATGGCCTTTTATATCCACACATCCACCGGCGCTATCAAATGGATGTACTGCGCCGCGGGCAAAACTTGCATCAGCCACAGCCTGATCCTGCGGGAGCGTGTCTATCTTGAATGGCTTCGCCCCGTCATCGAGCGCTCATGCCCCGACGGCGTGGATGCTTTCTCGATCATTCAACAAGCGGGGATGGCGAACCTTCTCCTCTATAACAGTATCCTGTCCGAGCTTCTGAATAATCCCTATCAGGGGCAAGCGGCGGCGCTGCTGTTGGATGCCAAGGTTCTCGAGCTGATGGCATCATACGTCAATTATATCGAATCCTCCCGTGGGAAGGATGTCGTGATTTTATCCGATTATGACAAAAAAGCCGTCGATGAGGCGCAGCGCATACTGCGCACCCAACTTAAAAACCCGCCGCCTGTGGCGCAGCTTGCCCGGCAGGTGGGGCTTAACCAAAACAAGATGCAGATGGCTTTTCGTCAGCTGGCGGGCGTGACCGCCGCGGAGTATCTACGCAGTTACCGTATGGAAAAGGCCCTGGAATATTTGGCGCAGGACATGCTGCTTGAGGAGGTTGCCAGCCGTGTAGGCTATAAGAGCGCCAGCCGGTTTTCCGAGGCGTTCATGAAAACATACGGGGCGCTGCCCAGCCACTACCGCAGGCTATATCAAAGCGCCTGACCATGTGAAAGCGGTTATGTTTCCTGCGCAAGAAGCGTTTTTTGATAGAGTATTTTCATCGCGTTCATGTATACCAGAATATCCGCCGTGAGGCTGATGAATTCCATATCGTGCGTGATGAGCAAAATGCTCTGCCCTTGCCGAGTCAAATCATTCAGTATTCGTGATACGGCTCGCATGTGAAAACCGTCAAGGCCGCTGGTGGGTTCGTCCAGCACAATCGCGGGAACGCCGCGAAGGACAGCGGCGGCCAACAGCACCCTTTGTTTCTGTCCTCCGCTCAGCGTATTAGGATGTCTGTGTAACAAGCCATCAAGCCCTAACGCCTGTATTGTATCC
This sequence comes from Eubacteriales bacterium, assembly GCA_031551255.1. Classification (GTDB taxonomy): domain Bacteria; phylum Bacillota; class Clostridia; order Christensenellales; family UBA1750; genus JAVBNW01. Next base: position 19,414 of record JAVBNW010000103.1, read on the forward strand.
GCCACGTGCGCGTCCCTCACGCTCAGCTTTGTCCCCAGCAATATTTCATCTTTTACGGATGGCGTATACAGCTGGTAATCCACATCCTGCTGCACAAAAAAAGAATTGCGAACCCTTTTCTTTTTGCCGCTTTGCGCGCCCTGTACATAAACCGTGCCGACGCTCTCCTTTTGAATGCCGGTCATGATCCTGCACAGACTGGTTTTGCCCGCGCCATTGCTGCCGGAGACGGCAGTCACCATGCCCTTCGCGATGGAGAGGCCGACATCGTTGAGAATTTGGGTATCGTTTACGCGCAGGCTAATGCTGTTGGCTCGCAAAACGATGTCAGGCGCGTGGGTAACCCCCTCACCGACACGCAGTTCGGGTACGTCAAAAAAACGCAGCCCCAAAGCCTCCAATTGTCTTTGTGATAGCCGCAGCGCTTCTTTTCGGCTATATTCCTGCGCGATTTTACCCTCTCGCATGATGATCAGACGATCAAACACGTCCCGCAAATAATGCAGCCGATGTTCCGACACGATAATCGTATGCCCCTGCGTCTTCATCCTGCGCAGAAACTCAGCCAGCTGCAAAATGGCGTTGCTGTCCAGATTGGCAGACGGTTCATCCAGTACAAGCCCCTTGGGCTGTAGGGCACATACGGAGGCGATGGCCACTTTTTGTTTTTCACCGCTGGAGAGCACACGCATTTCCCTGTCGTGTAAGTAGGATATGCCCAGCATCTCACTCACGTCCCACAGCCGCTCATGCATAATATCCCGGGATATGCAATGGTTTTCCATTGCCAGCACGACCTCATCTCGTACCCGCTTGGCAAAGAACTGGCTGCGGGGATCCTGAAAAACGCTGCCCAGAACCGAGCCGATTTCATCCAAAGAGACATCTTCTATTCGCCTGCCATCAAGCAAATATTCTCCTTCCAGCCTGCCGCCGTAGAATTTGGGGCACAGGCCGTTCATGACCCGTGTGAGCGTGGTTTTGCCGCAGCCACTCGTACCTGTGACCAATACACATTCGCCCGTTTGCACCGTCATATCGATGCCGTCGAGGCTTTTATCCTTGGCGCCCGGATAGGTAAAGGAGAGATTGGCCAGGCGAATCATACAACCACCCCCACCAAATGCAGCCTGTCAACAAGGCATATCCCGGCGACGAGAATAGCAAAAGCCCCGGTAAGCAAGGCATCGCCACGGCGAAACTCCACCATGTCATAGCTTACGATCGCATTGTTGATCCGGACGCCGCGCACCATGGCCGCCGCCGAAAGCTCTTCGGCGATACGGGTGGTGCGGATCAGCAACGGAACGATGGTCAGTTCAAAATTGGACGAGATGTGGGTCAGCGTGTTCCAAAAGCCCACGCCGGTTCCGCGAAATTTAAGCGACCCGCGGATGGCGCGCAGCTCGTAGCCAATGGTGGGGATAAATCGCAGCAGTACAACAGTAGCGATCCCGAATGCCTTGGGCAAACGCAGCTTGCTAAATACCGTGAGCAGCGTCCCTGTCGGCGCATCGGCAAGTCCTGCGGTAAAGGCGATGGGAATCAACATATGCCGTATGAGGTTGGAGAACATCCAAAAGGTCTCAAAGCCGCGCACACCCAGCGTCAAGCGACTTAAGCCAAAGAGCAGAACACATCCGGCGGCCAGCTTGAGCGCCGTGCTTACCCGCCCCGAGAGACAAAGCCAAAGACAGGCGAACAGCAGCAATGCGATAAAGCAGATCTCCGTTACACATAGCATCACGGCAATGGCATTGACCAGTACCAGTAGCAAAGATACCCGCAAATCCGCGTTTTGGACGGCATTTTTTATACCGCTCATGCGCCTTCCACGATGCCAGCCGGAGCGAAATGTTTGCGCAGCATCCGGTGTCCTATAAGGCATCCGACGATCGCGCCGACGATCGTAATCACAATGCCGATTGCGATATTACCCGCCGAATAAACCGAGAACATGGCATCCACATACTCCTGTGTCATTCCATTGGCTAAAACGGCCGCGGCCACTTGCTCTTTGGTGGTCATAATCAACACTACGGGAGCCATCATCACAGTGACGCCAAATAGAGCGAAGGATGCGCTCAGACGCACAGAATTGCGGTAGCCGCCATTAAGCATCATAAGCTCACGTACCAGGCCGACAACCAGAAGCATCAGGCTGATCAAGATCATGCCGTTGGTGAAATAGTAGTATACGGCAAACAAGAATGAAAACAGAAACTGCGCGCCTATACGGGGCGATTTCGCGCTCATCAATATATAGATCGGCCCGCAAAGCAGCATTTCAATGCCCGATACAATCCATAACACCAACTTGATATTTGCCGCGAAGGGCAAAACCGCTACGGTGCAGATGATGATGCATAGCGCGGTAAGCAGCGTGACCAGTATGACATCCTTGAGTCCGATCCATTTCCTTGTATTCTCCATGACAAACTCCTCCTAAATTTTATAGATTCCAATCCTTGGACTGTGTTTGTAATTCCCACAAGCGGCGGTAGCGTCCCCCAGCGGCCATCAGCTCCTCATGCGTGCCTTGTTCCGCGATCTTGCCGCCATCCACCACCAATATCTGATGGGCGTTCTGCACTGTTTTGAGCCTGTGGGCAATCATGACCACCGTACGGCCCCGTACCAAATCGCCAATCGCGCGCTGAATGAGCACCTCGTTACGGGCATCCAGGCTGGCGGTGGGTTCATCCAATAGCAGGATGGGCGCATCCTTCAAGATGGCGCGGGCAATGGAGATGCGCTGCTTTTCTCCGCCGGAAAGCGTGGAGCCGCCTTCGCCCACGACTGTGTCATATCCTTCCGGCAGCGCCATGATGAAGTCGTGGCACTGGGCGCGCTTTGCGGCATCTATCATCTCGGCTTCCGTTGCGCTTTTTCTGCCAAACAGGATATTCTCGCGGATGGTATCGTGAAACAGGTAGACGTCCTGGAGTACCATGGAGATGCCTTCAATCCATTTTTCTGCATCCAGGGAACGCAATGCTTTTCCTCCGCAGATAATCTCTCCGGCATCGGTATCCCAGAAACGGGCAATGAGGCGCAAAATCGTGGTTTTACCGCCGCCGCTGGGGCCTACAATGGCCGTCAGCTTGCCGCGGGGGATCGTAAAGGACGCTTGGTTGAGCACTTTATCGCCCTGCGCCCCCTGATAGGAGAACGATACGTCCCGGAACGTTATATCCTGGTTGGCCTCGGTCTGGCAGCATCCCTCCATGGAAGGATGCTGCATGATGTCATCGATACGGGTCGCGGAAACATAATGCATACGCATCATCACCATATACCGCACCCAGGTGAGTATGGGCGAGATGATCTTGGTGCCGATGACGATCAGGCCCAAATATTCCACGATACCCAGCTTTCCGCCGAGGATCATGTAAGCCCCGGCAAAGCACATCAACGGCAGACCCAGTTTCACAAAAGCGTTGGCAAGATTCATGAGCGTGCCGCCGATGGTTTCGCCCCGGGTCTGCACTTTCATGAGGTGCTGATATGCATCTTTTAGCTTGCCGAAGCCTTCACCTGTTTGGTTGTAAGCCTTGAGGGTTTTCATGCCCAGCAGGTATTCACTTAAATAGGTTGCGGTCTTATCTCTGGCGGTGATGTTTCTTTTTGTCAGTCGCGCGGTCAGATTCATGGACAGCGCAATAATCAATGCGGCAACGGGCATGGAGATATACAGCGCCAGCGCCATGGTCGGGTTAAACAGAAACATGAAAACCGACGTGAGGACACAGGCAAACACCACGCTGAAAATGCCCGTGAACAGCCCCACCATGCTTTGCTCCACTGCAAGGAAATCATTGGTGAACGTGTTGATCAGCTCGCCCGATTCCTTTCTGAGGAAGTACCCGAGCGGCAAGGTACGCAGCTTTTTGATAAAGGAGACCTTGTTTTCAGCCGAGTGAACGGTGGCCGGCAGGTAGGTGCCTAAGAAGGCGCCGGTGCTCAGAAGCAGCTGCACCAATGCCAGCGCGCCCATGATTGCGGCCACAATCCAAAGGTCGCTTATATCAATACCCACCGGATTCGAGAATCCAAGCGCGATATAGTTGATGGCGAAATACACGGCGACCGCCGGGAAGGACATGAAGAAACTCTCAACAAAGAGCCAGATGACAGGACCTTTCATTTGTTCCGGATGGCCGCATGTAAATTTGCGGATGATTTCCTTCATGCCGTCACCTCCTTTTTCTGTGACACTTCGATCGCCCAAGCGTCCGCTTCATGCTGCAGTTCCCAAAGCGCGCGATACTCCGTGTCCGCAGCCATCAGCGTATCGTGCGTACCGCACTCTGTGATTTTTCCTTCCTGCAACACCAGAATTTGATCCGCTTCCCGAATGCTTTGCAGGCGGTGCGCGATGATGATAACCGTCTTATCCTTAAGCAAATTCCTGATGGCTTTTTGGATCAAATTTTCGTTCTCCGCGTCCGAATACGCCAGCGCTTCGTCCAGCACCACGATCGGAGAACCTTTCAAGATGGCGCGGGCGATGGAAACGCGCTGCTCCTCGCCGCCGGAAAGCCTGGCACCGCCGGCACCGATGCGCGTGTCGTATCCCTTTGGCATGCTCATGATGAAATCGTGACACTGGGCGGCCTTTGCGGCCTTCTCAACCTGCTCTTGCGTATAAGGCCGGTTCATGGTGATGTTGCCGAGGACTGTATCCGCAAATATATAAGTATCTTGCAATACGGTAGCGACATGGTCCATAAGGCGATCCGGCGCGATATTGCGGATATCCATGCCGCCAATGGCAATGCTTCCTGACTCCACGTCCCAAAAGCGCGAAAGCAATTGTCCAATGGTGGATTTCCCGCCGCCCGAAGGCCCAACCAGCGCGGTCATCCTCCCCCGGGGAGCGGTGAACGCAATGTGGGAAAGGGCCATTTTGCGCAGAGGATCCGACGCGTCCTGATAGGAGAAGGAGACGTCTTGAAACGCCACATCCCAGTTCTTGGGCTCCTGAGGGTTTCGCGGCGCGGCGATCGGCTCGGTTTCCAGGATGGCGTCGATGGCGTCCAGCCCGACGGCAAGTTGCCCCATCTGCGTGCCGTAGTTGACGCAGGTCATCAGTGGATCGTAGATAGCGGGAACGAGTATGAGCGCCATCAACACCGCGATCATCGTATCCGGCGTGGGAGATTGGGAAATGAGAACGATCCCCGCCGGCAGCACGATGGTCAGCATGGACAGCACAATGGTCTTATACGCGCTCATGGGCAGCGCGCTGCGTTTGTATTGTTTGAGCTCCCATGTGCGGTATTTGTTGATGTTCTCATCGAGCGTATGTGTCATGGTCCCGGTCAAACCAAAGAGCTTGACTTCCGCCATGCCCTTGACATATTCGGAAAAAGCGCCGGTCATATCCTTGGTGGCTGTGGCGACGTCGACCCAGAGCTGACGCGCCTTCTTGCCGCCAAACACGGTCATCTGCAACACCACCGCCGCCACGATGCAGAGGATCGCCGCCAGCGCCAGCCAACCATTGAGTACAAACAGGCTGACAAACAGCACGGCGACAACGGCGACGGATCCTGTGATATCAGGCAGCATGTGGGCGACGAAGCCTTCGATCTTTTCAATATTCTCATCCATCGTCTTTTGGACGCTTCCGGTGGTGTTGTCCGCAAAAAAGCCGATGGACAACCGGCCAATGTGCTCCATGACGCGGATGCGGAAGTGATACAGCAGCTTAAAAGCCACGCGGTGGCAGCCGAAGCTGCCCAAGAACGTGAACAGCATGTTACTTACAATACCAATGCCGGCAATGACAATCCAAAAGATGATAACGGACTTTGTATCGCTGCCCGTTGGCGGCATCAGCAGCTGCCGCGCGATGAAGTAGACGGACAGATAGGGCGCTATGCTCGCCAGCATTCCGATTATGGAAGACAGGCAGCTCATCAACAGCACGCCTTTCCCTTGCGCGGCAATCCGAAACGCGCGCCCAATCACATTTCCTTTTTTCCCTTTACCCATATAGGCGATTTCTCCTTGCTTCCTCAAACTTTACGAAGCGATGGTTCTATGCTATAATCTCATGAAGTTAGTTTTGTCTAACTGAACTAGTTTAGCGGATATCTCGGCCCTCCACAAGAGGCGACACTTGGCTCAACGCAGAGGGCTTTGGAATGTTCCAAATTGCAAAAACGTTGAATTGAAGCCAATTTGCGCCGCTCTGCCCATGGCCAATACACATCATTTTGGAATGAAAAAAGTTGATAGCAGAAAGGAGGGTGAAGCAATGCAAACTGTGGAGCAATACTGGGAATCGTATGAGCGGTATGGGTTCATCAAGGAGCAGACCCCGGAGGGCTATCGCTATCGTTTGCCTTCCCATCTGGGTGAAGGCGGCTTTGAACTATGGGGTGACGTCTCGACCTGCATGGTTTGTCTTTCGGACGTGGTCTTTTACAAACCTTGCGTGTCGTTTGAGGCGGCCAATGAGAAGATACTGGAGTTTGGACAGTATTATTGCGGCGACGTGAGCTTCTACCAGAAGAGAGAGCAGACGTTCCCGATCGATCACGGTCTGAATTACTTAGTGAACTATCCCTCCATTACCGGATATAAGCGAATGGAAGCAAACACGCGCCTCACCTGTATCGGTTTGGCATACCGGGAGAAATTCTTCGATACGCTGCCCTATGACCTTCCCGATGATTTTTGGGAAAGCGCTGCCGAGGTGCTCAACCCCGAAGCCATTACGCTCCCGTCCGTTACATTGATTTGTGAGCAGCTAAGAAATTGCCGTTTGAAAGGTACACAGCTAAAGCTATTTGTGCAGGGAAAAGCCTTGGAGGCCTTCGCGGTTACGCTGGAGTACATTTATGCAAACCGAAAGAAACCGGCGATTCACCTGACGGCGCAGGATCGGGCGGCACTTGATGCCATCAAAGCGATTCTTGGCAGAGAAATGGCGCACCCGTCGCAAATCAAGGATATGGCGTCTTCCCTCGGCATGAACCAGCAAAAATTGATGGCCGGGTTTAAGCAGCTCAATGGTATGACGGTATATACATATTTGAAACGAATCCGCATGCAAAAAGCCGTTGAATTGCTGCAACAAAACGAAATGCCCATCACCATGATAGCGCGGGCAGTAGGCTACCACGGCGATGGACATTTCCAGCAGGCGTTTAAGGACGTTTATGGAACCACGCCCAGCCGGCTCCGGCAGGACTTCTTCACCGCACAATATATAGACGATGAAGAGGGTGTCATATGACGTTTGTAATAGAAGGCGCGGTGCTGTGTGCATTGTTCTCGCTGGTGATTTACCTTCGCGTCGGGAGAAACCCTATCAGCGGCATTTTGTCTTATCCCACGGCGATCAGAAAGCGTGTGGAATCCTTGCCACAGTATCAAGGGATCGCGAAACGGTCTGAGCAAAAGCATTTATACTTGAAAGTGATTGGCGCATTATTGCTGGCGCTCGTATTGGCTGTCGTTGTCTGGTTTTCGGGGATGCGCGATTTTTGGAGCGCTTTCCTTTATGGGTTTGGTCTGTTCAGCGTTGTGAACCTTTGGGACCTTATCGTGTTGGACTGGGTATGGTTTTGCCACTCCAAACGCTTTCGCATCCCTGGGACAGAGGATATGGTGAAAGAATACCGCGATCCGTGGTTCCACCTGAAAGCCTTTTTCCTGGGCTGTATGATCGGCCTGGTTGTCAGTCTGCTGGCCGCGGGATGCGTAGCGATAATTCGCTTATTTCGAGGAATCGTCTAATAAACAATTTTTGTACGTAATTTAGGGAGGTAAAAAAATGGGATGTAGCGGTTGTACTGGGAACTGTAAATGCCATGGGCATGGCGCGGTTCAAATATCTGAGCAGGAGAAAAGTTTTCTGGTGATTTTGGCGCAGACTCCTTTTTTGCCGATGGCACGCTTTACCATGTCCAGCACTCAGTCTGAGGATTTGCAATCTGTCGCGCTTGCTCCTGTGTATATGACAGATGGAAAAGAGAGTATGGAGCAGGTCCAGGAAAATCGAGAGCTGCTTTTAAGCCTCGAAGAAAAAGGGTTGATCACGCTGGATTATGATCAGCCTCTACAAGGCTACGGATATGAAGAGTACAGTCGCTCGTCTGTATATGAAATGTTCCGGGCAACCGTAGAGGAAGGCGGCAAGAAAGAGGGCTTTCTCTTTGATACGCCAAACCTCGAACTTGGGAGTCTGGCACTGACAGCTCTTGGACAGGATGCGATTGAGGCGCTACCTTCGGCATAGGTTTAGCGATATACATACGCGTAATATATAGTCACCCAACCTCAAAACCAGATCATGCGAGCAGACCTTTTCCCGCATGGCGGCGTCGAGCTTCAGTCAGCGTAGCTGCCGGCTACGCCTCCTTCCGCCTCCTTCCGCCTCCTTGCCCTGCGAAAAAATCTCTCGCTCGTCTACACTGCTTTTGAAGTTGGGCGACTATAATCAAATCGGTTAGCATCGCTAACCGATTTGCGTTTACTCCCATAAAGAAGCCCTTATGCTGTTGTATCTGCCGTCCGCTTCACTCGCCATCAGCACTATTCCCTCTGCTTGAGCACCTCCGCGGGCGTAACAGTTTTAAGCCGCCGGTTCAGCAAAGCGTTGATCGAGAAGTATGACAGCATAATCAAAGTGAACATCGCCGCATACACCCACGCGGGCATTGCCATATCCGGCCCCAGCGCGACGTTGGCGATCATGTTGGGATACAGCCGGTCCATGACAAACTTGGCCAGCGGCACGCAGATCAGCGTGGATACCAGCACTGTGAAAAAATTACCGTCCAAATAAAGCTTGCGCACCTCGCCATCGTTAAACCCAAATATCTTCATCAGTGAAATGCCGAAGGAGGAGCGGTCGATCATCATCCTCATCATCAGATACATAACGATGACCAAAACCACCACGCTGACCGAGACCATCATGACGATCATCGGCGTCATGAGTTCCAAAAAGACATGCCCGTATTCCAGCATATCGTCCCGTGTCGTGATGGCATAGATGCGTCCGGCGTCAAGCTCCGGCATACGATCGGCCAGCAGGACGTTGTAGGCGTCTTCTTCCGCGCCAAAAAGCGCACGCATGCTGCCGTTATCCATGAAGGCGTACAGTCCAACAGAATAGGGCACAACGCGGTCTACCGTGAACACATAGCGGTTATCCTCCACCGTGTCGGTCAATATCACATCGTCTCCGGCTTTGAGGTTGTATTTATTCGCCATGGAGCTTGATATGGTCAGCGTCCCCTCGCCTTTCGCCGGATCGAAATCGAAGTAGGGGTTATCGCCCTCTATGCCCAGCAGCGTGACATCCAGATCGTATCCACGAATCTCCCGGCTCAAGGTTTTCATGTAGCAGGCCTCGGTGTCCGCGGGAACATCCTTTGACGGATATTTGAGGCTCACCATGTACTCGTAATTGATATCCTCCGCGTTCTGCCTCTGCATGGTCGTGATGAAGCAATAGCAATTGACGCCCAGGGTAAGCAGCAACAGCGCGATGAACATGCCGCCGCATACGGTCAGGGAGGCCCGTTTTTCCCGCAGGATCTGGCGGATGCGAAAGAGGCTTATAAACCCAAGCGTATCAAAACGAAAACGGCTGGTTTTCGCTTTGGCGTGTTCCCTGCGCAGCAGCATAAGCGGCGGGCGGCCAAGGCGGCTCCTGATCACCAGCAGGTTGACGATGACCGCGATGATGGGTGGCATCAGCAAGCCGTAGACCAGCAGATAGGGTGGATAAAATGGCACGGGGTTTGGAAAGGAAAAATAGCTTGCGGTATCCTGCATCTGATAGGTGATGCCCAAGGGTGAGAACCCGGCCAGCGTGCCCGCAATGCCGCCCAGAGCGGTTATGATAACGGGCAGCGTAAGGTAATGCCGCATCAGTGCAGCTTTTGAAACGCCCATGGCGTATAGCGTGCCGATGACCTCGCTGTCCCGGTCGATGCCGTGAACGATAAACACCGAAATCACATAGGCGAACAGAACCAGCGCGATCGCCCCGGCCAGCATGCCTCCAGACCGGTTGATGGCGACATCGTCCTTGGACGCCGCGATGCGCGGGTTGTGCTCCACCTGCAAAAAGGAGGTCAGGTTTTCTATTTCATAGCCGAACATCTCATCGATCTGTTCGGTTGTCTCCTCCTGAAACGCCCGCATGCCTTGTGCCAGATCTCCCGCGCCGTCAGATGATGCCTGCACGCCCCCGGTATAGGCGGCAAAAGCGGCCAACAATCCATCCGGCAGCCCCATTTGCATAAGCGCCGCCTGCAGCTCCGCTCCGCCGACCTCCAGCATTTCCAACGCGTCCTGCAACGTGGCGCCGCCCTTGACCAGCTCCGCGATGCCGTCCAGCATTTCATTCTTAGGCGCGTCCAGCTCATCCAGCATTTCGATAAAGTAGCGGTCTGTGATGGCAGCACGGTCGACAGTGAAGTCTTTCAGGCGTTCCTTCAGCTCCGCTTGCGTCATGGCCCCGTTCAGGCGATAGGCGTAGAGGTATTGCTCGCTCTGCATGCTCTGGCCGTCCGCTTTTAGCTTTTCATATGCTTCTTTGCTTACAAAAACGGTGCCGAAATGGCGCTTGTCGGTAGATACGTCCGTGATGTTTTGGAGCGGGGAATCGTAGTCGGGTGAAGTGCCAACTCCCGCAACGGCAAAGGAGACGCCGCCGATTTCAACCACGCTTGCAAGGCCGATATCATGCGCTTTGGCGTAGAGCTTTTCAAGCAGTGCCTCGTCACCTGCATTGGGCGCACCGCCTTTGTCGGCCTGCACCAGATTGATTTGCTCGCGCATCCGAAAGACGCGCAAAACCGAGCCGTCATCCAGCGCGAAATCCATATAGAACATTGGCTCGACCGTCACGCCCTCATGCGCAAGCTCAAACAGTTGATCCTGAGAAAGCGGTGTAAATACAGTGAACTGCCCGTCTTCGCAAAGGTTCTCATCCATACTCGTCTCCACGGTATGGATGATGGTTTCCGCCGCGCCCACAAGGCCGGTAACGACATACATGCCTAGCACGATCAGGAAAAACAGGGTGATATAGCGCAGGAGATTGCTTTTTAGCTCCCGCAGTGTTCTGCGATGCAAACCCATACCGCCCCTCCTCACCATGCAAGCTGCGCTGCGAGAACCAGCTGCTCATTGGCATAATCCCCGGCAATAAGCCCGTCTTTGATTTGGATGACGCGGTGCACCATGCTTTTGATCAAGTCGTTGTGCGTGACGATCAGCATCGTGGTGCCGTAGGTTTTGTTGATCTGTTCAAGCAGGATGAGGATCTCCTTCGAGTTTTCCGAATCAAGCGCGCCGGTCGGCTCATCGCACAGCAGCAGCTTGGGGTTTTTAACAAGCGCGCGGGCGATGGCGCAGCGCTGCTGCTGCCCGCCGGAGAGTTGGCTGGGGAACTTATGCTGATGCTCTACTAGCCCCAGCGTCTCCAGCAATTCCTCCATGTTCAGCGGCTTTTGCGACAGATAGCGGCAAACCTGTATGTTCTCCCGCACGGTGAGGTTGGGCACGAGATTATAGAACTGGAAGATGAAGCCAAGCGTCCTGCGCCGAAACAGCGACAGGCCTTTGGCGTCCATGCGGGTAATTTCCTCTCCGTCTACCTTTATGCAGCCGCTGTCCACCGGATCGAGTGCGCCTATCGTGTTGAGCAGTGTAGATTTGCCCGAACCGGACGGCCCGCAAATCACGCACATCTGTCCCTTTGCAAGGCTGGCGCTGATGCCTTTGAGCACCTGCACATGTGCCCCGTTTTCATAGCTTTTCTTGATGTTCTCCACTTGAAGGTACATATGACTCCTCCTGAAATTAGTTAGACATAGCTAACCTATGGGTAAAAATATATCCGTATATCACACTTTTCGAAGCACCGCCGCGCGGCAAATACGCACGCGGGGCGTTTTTATGACGGCAAAGCCATTGCGCTCCATCATGCTTAAAGACGCCGCAAACTGTTCCTTGCCGACGTGTCCAATGGGCTCCGCAAAAAACAATGTGCCGCCATCATGCAGCGCGGCACGCAGCTCAAAAATGAGGTTTTCAGGCTTTGGCACTTCATGCAGCATCATGAACAAAAGGGCGAAATCAATCCTGTCATTCCAACGAGCAATGCCCAAAGAATCTGCAGTGCATCTATGCGCGGTGATCCGGGCTATCTTTTTCTTTTTTGCGGCGGCCAGCATCCCATTCAGCATCTCTTGCTGCAAATCGACGGCAATAACGGCGCCGTCATCGCCTACCATTTCCGCCATGGGCAACGTGAAGTATCCCATGCCGCAGCCGATATCCATGGCCGTCATACCATTTGAAAGGTAGGGTCTGAGCAGTTTATTCGGATTGTGAACGACCTTGCGCAAGCCGATCGCCAACGCCGGTCCCGATTGCCATGGGCAAACCGTTCCGTGATCCGCCATATTACGCCTCCGTTCCAAACAAGTAATAGAGCAACCCATTCGTCATCGCGGTGATGGTCTCGTCCATATGCTCTCGCATCATGCAGCCGTCGCTCACCGAGAAGTACATCGCGTGGATGTAGTTGTGAACGACATCGGGTTTGACCTTCTCTGTGTCCAGACCGGCCAGCATGAGTAAGCTCTCGAACGCATGGTATTCCATCGCGCTGAAATCCTCAATTTCAGCGGGCTGCATGATGGCCAAAAGCTGCGTAAGCTCCTCGTGGTTGCGAAAGAAGAACACCTTATCCACGTCGCGGATGAGGGACTGTAGAAACACGCCCACAGCCTCCGGCAGCCGCTCCTTCGGGCAACTCTGAATAACCTGCGCCGCTTGGGCGAGCAGCCCCTGATAGATCTCCCGCACCAACTGCAAGAGCAGCTCTTCCTTACTGGTAAAATAGCTGTAAAAGGCGGCCTTGCCCATGCCGGCAGCCTTGACGATATCGTCGACGCTCACCCGTTTGATGCCGTGGGCCAAAACGAGTTCCTGTGCTTTTGTAAACAATTTTTGCTTTTGCAAATCTTTTTCCTGATCCGTCAATGCGCGTGGAGACATAGGTTACCTCCTATTTAGACTAAATATTATTTATTAGTATTAATAGGATTATATGAGATGGGTCATCTGCTGTCAAGCGTTTCCTTCAAAGCCGGCAGTATAGGTGTGGGCATAATTTTGCGTTGTACCTCTTGACAATCAAATATATGCGCGTTATCATAAGATAACGCTGTTATCTTTGAAGGAGGACGCTATGCGGGGTAATCCGGAGCAAACCAAAGAAACCATACTGGCTTGCGCGCGGAGCGAATTCCTGGTAAGCGGCTTCCGCAACGCTTCCCTGCGTAATATCGCCAAAGCCACGGAGCTGACAACCGGAGCGATTTATCGCCACTTTTCGGATAAGGATGCTTTGTTTTGTGCGGCGACACAGGGTGTTGTCGATTCTCTGGAGAAGGCCTATACCAAACAAACGGATGACGCTCTAAAGGCAATCCGCCAAGGTGTGGCCTATGGCCAAGAAGATGCGCAGAGCAATGTTACGGTTCTTTTTGATATTATCTACGATCATTTTGACGAGTTTTATCTGATCGTCATGTGTTCCGCCGGCTCCAGCCGTGAACGCTATATAGAAGGCATCATCGAATATGAGCATACCAATACGCTGGCTTATGCTCGTGAGCTGATAAGAAAGCATCATTCGAGCTTTGAGATAGATGAAGTCGCCATCCACATGCTGACCGAAGCCCTGGTCGGCGCGCTGCTGGAGCCTGTCCGGCACAGGATGGACAAAGAGGACGCGATGAGGCGGCTTACGTTTATTCATAGGTTTTTCAGCGACGGTTGGCGTACTTTTGAAGAAAGAATCATCAAAGACAGGCAATAAAAAATTTCCTTTGCAAGAAGGACATTTTTTTCGCCTATGAGTTAGCTATATCTAACTAATCCGTATGATCGTAAGGAGGTCAAAAAGTGGAACAAGACGCAAAGAAAAGAGAAAATGGCGTCATCGAATGGCTCAAGGAGTTTGCGTCACCGTTTAAGGGTAGGTTTATCCTCTCCGTCGCTTTGGCGGCGGTGGGTGTCGCCTGCGGCATGCTGCCCTTTTTTGCCGTGGCGCAGATCGTGATCCTGCTGCTCTCTGGCAGCGCCTCCATGGCAAATTGCATACCGTGGTGCGTCATGATATTGGCCGGCTACATAGGCAAAACGATCTTTGCCAATATCTCAACATCCCTCTCCCACCGCGCGACATTCAGCGTACTGAAGCTCATTCGGACGCGCCTTTCCGAAAAATTGACACGGGTTCCGATGGGCTATCTCTTGGATACTCCCTCCGGGAAACTCAAGGATATCATGGTGGAGAAAGTCGAGAGCCTGGAAACGACGCTTGCGCACCTTCTGCCGGAAATGACATCGAATATTCTCATCCCCCTGGTGATCATCGCGTATCTGTTCGTCTTGGACTGGCGCATGGCGCTCGTGTCGCTCATCACGCTGCCAATTGGCCTTTTATGCTATATGGGTATGACGCGGGGATACGCCGAAAAGTGGAAGGGCTTCGTGGACGCCCGAAACCACATGCAGTCCACCACGGTGGAGTATATAAATGGCATCGAGGTCATCAAGGCTTTCAATCAGAGCGCCGGCAGCTATGGAAAATACAAGGACGCCGTCACCAACAACACAAATACCGTCATCAAGTGGATGAATGATACGGAGCTTTATGCCGGGCTGGGTCTTGCAATCTGGCCGTCCGTACTCGCGGCCGTGCTGCCGATCGGCGCTGCGCTTGTCCTGTCGGGTACCCTTCCCGAACCCATATACATTACGGTCATGGTGCTCTCCCTGGGCATCGTTGGGCCGGTTATCGGGGCGCTCAGCTTTACAGACAATATGGCGCAGGTGGGCACCACGATCGGCGAGATCGCGGGTGTCCTGGATCAGCTGGAGCTTAAGCGCCCGGAAACGGAAAAAACTCTCTCCGGCACGGATGTTGTCGTTCAAAACATCAGCTTTGCCTACAACGAAAAAGAAGTGCTGCACGATGTCAGCTTTGCTATTAAAGCGGGAACCGTGAACGCGCTTGTCGGGCCGTCGGGAGGCGGCAAAAGCACGATTGCCCGGCTCATCGCGGGCTTTTGGGATACGACGTCAGGTGATATTCGCCTGGGCGGCGTAAGCCAAAAGGAAATTCCATTCAACCAATGGAACCGCATGATCGCCTATGTATCACAGGACAATTATCTCTTTGACGCGAGCGTGATGGACAATATCCGCATGGGCAAAAACGGCGCGACCGACGACGAGGTGATTGCGGCCGCCAAGGCCTGCGGCTGCCATGATTTCATTGCCAAGCTCGAGCATGGCTACCAGACCATCGCGGGCGGCGCCGGCGGGCATCTGTCGGGCGGCGAGCGTCAGCGCATCGCAATCGCCCGGGCTATGCTCAAGAACGCGCCTATCATCATTTTCGACGAAGCTACCGCCTATACCGACCCGGAGAGCGAGGCCCTCGTGCAATCGGCGGTCGCCAGGCTGATTGAAGGAAAAACGCTGCTGGTCATCGCCCACAGGCTGTCCACCATCACGGACGCGGACAACATTCTTCTGATTGAAAACGGCAGTCTTGCCGCGCAAGGTTCACACGAAACCCTGCTTAGCAGCTCGCCGCTTTATGCGCTCATGTGGAAGGCGCATCAGGGCGCGCGGGACGCCGCCTTCGAAGGAGGAAACTAGCCATGTTTGAAAACATCAGAAAAATATTTGACTTTATGGGCGAGCGCAGAAAGCTGGTCAATCGATCCATCTTATTTGGCATCCTGGAGGCGCTCTTCCACGCGCTTGAGCTCAACGCTCTGCTGGTCGCGCTGACGGCCATCGCGACAAACAACTTAAATACAGGCGTCATCTGGACCACGCTTGGCCTCATGCTCGCGAGCATCGCGGGAAAAATAGTCTTTGGACATTTCGGTAGCGTCAATCGCAATCGGAGCGGGTTCTATGCCTGCGCGGATAAGCGGCTGGAGATCGGCGACCGCATGAAATACATGCCCATGGGATACTTCAACGAAAACTCTCTGGGTAATATCACCGCCCGGCTGACGACCACCATGTTTGATCTTGAAAACGTGGCGCCGCTCGTGTTTGGGAAAATGGTATCCGGCGCGCTGCATGCCGTGATCCTTACGCTCTGCCTGATGGCGTTCGATTGGCGGATCGGGCTGATCGCCCTTGTGGGCATTGTGGTCTTCGTATTGTTCAATGGAATCCTGCGTAAAAGCGCCGACAAGGCAAGCCCGGCGCGGCAGGCGGCGCAGGCCAACCTGACGGAGGCGTCGCTGGAATACATTCAGGGCATGTCGGTCGTCAAGTCCTTCGGCATATCCGGCGCGGGGCAAAAGATCACCAATGCCATTGAGGGCAGCCGCCGCGGCAACACAAACCTTGAAGTGTCGATGGTTCCTCCCATCGCTCTGCAGCAGCTTGCGCTGCGTTTGTTCGCCGCCGCGATTCCCGTCGCTTCACTCATCTTTTATTTCGCGGGAACGATGTCGCTATCATATTGTCTGATGTTCATCGTCGCGTCATTTTTCATCTATGGCCCGCTGGAAATGGCCGGCAGCCTAAGCTCGCTGCTCCGCGGCGTCGGCTACAGTATCGACAGGGTGACGGAGGTGCTGGACGCGCCTGTGATGGACATCGGCGGCAAGGATATAAGGCCCGAGAAAATGGACATCAACTGCGACAGCGTGGGCTTCTCCTATGAGAAGAAAGAGATTTTAAGCGATATGAGCCTTAGCATCCCCGAGAACACCACGACGGCCATCGTAGGCCCTTCCGGCAGTGGCAAAACGACGCTTTGTCATCTCATCTCGCGGTTTTGGGATGTGGACAGAGGCGGGATTGCTATCGGCGGCGTGGATGTGCGCGAATACAGTCTGGACGCGCTGCTGAGCAACATCAGCATGGTCTTCCAAAACGTATATCTATTTAACGACACCATTGAAAACAATATCAAGTTTGGCGCGCCGAACGCCTCGCGCGAGCAGGTCATAAAGGCCGCCAAGGCGGCGCAATGCCATGACTTCATATCCATCTTGCCCGATGGATACCAGACCATGATCGGCGAAGGCGGCGCGACAATTTCCGGCGGCGAAAAGCAGCGCATTTCCATCGCCCGCGCGCTCTTAAAGGACGCTCCCATCATTATACTGGACGAGGCCACGGCCAATATCGACCCGGAGAACGAGGAAAAACTCCAGGCCGCTATCGAGGCGCTGACCCATGGCAAAACGATCATCATGATCGCACACCGCTTAAAGACCGTGCGAAACGCCGACCAGATCATTGTGCTGGACGAGGGGCGGATCGTGCAGAGAGGCACGCACAGGGAGTTGATATCTGAGAGCGGAATCTATCGGAATTTCATAAGCGTCCGGGAACAGGCCGTAGGTTGGAAAGTGGGAAACACAAGTGCTTCCTAAATGATTTGGAAGAGGTGCTTTGTATATGGATCATGCTGAAGCAATCATGCAAAAAGGCCGGCTCGGGTTCGCATATGAAGCGATTGCGGACGCCGAAGTAAAGCAAGCCGTCTGCCGTGAGTTCGCGCGGCTTATGGATGAAAACCAGGTGAGCGATAAAACGCTGATCAAGCACCTTGCAACCGCCATCCTACCGGCTGTCGCTGTTTACCACGGTTTACAGGCGCATGGACATCCGCGAAACGAAGCCATGAAGCTTGTGCGCAGTTCCGTGCTGGAAGCCGCGCAACCGATGGCAAAGTCGTTTCAAAAGCTTGCAAGGCTGCCGTTCTTTTTCTCACTGTTCGGCTTTATGTGCAAGTTGTCGATGAAAACGGCCTTCCGCTCCGGCGGTTGGGAGATGCGATGGAACGCAAAAGAACAGGGCGTGATCTCTTGGGACTGCCACAAATGCTTCTATGTGGAGGTGCTGAACAGGCTGGGCACGCCTGAGCTTTGCAAGATCTTCTGCGAGAGCGACGACGTGATGTACGGGCATATTCCCGGCGCAAGATGGGCGCGAAGAAAAACAATCGGCCGGGGCGCCGAAATCTGCGATTTTAGGTTTTATAAAGAAAATGTGTGAGGAGATGAACCAATGGAAAAAACGAAATGGACGGCTAAAGATATTATTACGACGGTACTGCTGAGCGTATTGCTCATCGTCATGCAGCTTGCGGTCAACATGATCTGCATGGCCAATCACTTTGTCAGCATGGTGCTGTCGGTAGGCATCAGCTGCCTGATCTGCGCGCCGGTGTATTTCATTCTTGTCAGGCGCGTAAAAAAGCACTTTGTATCGCTTGTTTATATGACCTTACTCGGGATCGCGTTTGCCCTGATGGGCGACTGGTTTTTGCTGCCATATTTTATCGTACTCGGTCTGATCAGTGAGGCCATCCTCTGGAAATCCGGCTCCTATGAAAAGCCATGGAAAATCACGACCGCATGGACGCTTTATTCCGCGCTGTATATCGGCGTCAACCTGCTCCCACTGTGGTTCTTTATCGACCGCTTCAGGGAAAACGCGATCGCGGCGGGGATGACTGAGAACTATATCAGTTCCTACATGAGCTACTATCAAAGCCCCGGATGGCTCATCTTTATCATCGCTTTTACAACGGCTTGCGGATTTGTCGGGAGCCTGATCGGCAGCCGCATGATGAACAAGCACTTCAAAAAGGCGGGCGTTCTATAAATGCGGGACAGGCAACAATACAGTTTTGCCGTGCCGGTCAAGCTGCTGGCGCTTTTGCTGTCGATGCTCAGCGTCTTTCTGATCCGGGACACTAATCTTACATACATACCCACGATGCTGGCGCTTTTATATCTGGCATGGCAACGCAATTGGCGAACATTCCTTGGCTACGGAGGTTTTTATGCCTTTCTGACGATGCTGTTGTTCCTGATCCGGGCCTATGGACTACGCATGTGGATCTTCTCTGAATTCCACGTGTTTCTGTTCTGGTATCTCACTCCCGTTGGGCTTGTGGCATGGGACTTGGCGACAACGCCGCCGGGGCTGCTCAGCGCGTTCCTTTCAAAGGTTCACGCGCCAAAGCCCATCATGCTGGGTTTGTTGGTGGTATTCCGCTTTTTCCCAACCATGCGCACGGAGCTTAGCAGTTTGCAGCGCTCCATGCACAACAGGGGGTTGACCGCGGCATCGCAGGTGCTTGCGCATCCCGCCGCCACATTCTCCTATATGCTGGTGCCTATGATCACCCGCTGCCTGCAGGTGGCGGATCAGCTTGCGGTATCGGCGGTCGCGCGCGGCGCGGAGGCACCATGCCGACGGGAGAGTTATTTTTCACGGCCGCTGCGGATGAGAGACTACGCCTGCATGGCGATTTACGTTCTCTCCACGGCCGCATTCCTATTCGTGGGAGGTGCGAAATGATCCGGCTTGACGCGGTGAGCTTTGCCTATGCAGATGCACAGGCATGCCTGCGAGGCATTCAGTTGCACGTTCTCCCCGGGGAGTGCGTCGTGCTGACTGGGCGCTCGGGCAGCGGAAAAACTACGGTCACACGCGTTATCAATGGCCTTGCGCCCTCCTATTATGAAGGGCGGCTGCGCGGCGAGGTATTAATACATGGGCGGTTGTCATCCGACATCCCGCAATGGGAAAAGGGCAAAACCGTTGGAAGCGTGTTCCAGGATCCCTCATCACAGTTCTTTTCCGGCGAGCTTAAGGGCGAGCTGGCGTTTGCGTGTGAAAATTACGGGCTGCCATCGGGTGAAGTACAAAGAAGAGTGGACGGGACCATCGCCCATATGGGCTTATCCGGCATGCAAAATCAATTCTTGGACACGCTCTCTAGCGGCGAGAAACAAAAGGTTGCCATTGCTTCCGTTCGCGCCGCTTCGCCTCTTGTATATGTATTTGACGAGCCCAGCGCCAACCTGGACGAAGAAGCCTCGCTCCATCTGGCCGAAATCATGGACGCTCTTAAAGCCGAGGGCCACACCCTAATCGTTTCCGAGCACAGGCTTTCCTACCTGATGGATATTGCCGATCGGTTCATCTACATGGACGATGGCCGTTTCGCGAGAAGCTACACGCCCGAAGAGCTTGAAACCCTTACGGATGCGCATCGGCGCACATTGGGTTTGCGTTCCCTGCGCAAAGCTACTCGGTCGGCGCTGGCGGCGCCCTCCGCTGAGATCGAGCCGGTGTTGGAGCTTTGCAATATTGGCTATGTGATAAAAGACAATGTCATTCTTGACTCCATTTCATTCAAAGCAGCGGGCGGCCAGTGCATCGCCATCACCGGGCGAAACGGCGCCGGTAAAACGACACTCTCGCAGATCGTCTGTGGA
This sequence comes from Eubacteriales bacterium, assembly GCA_031551255.1. Classification (GTDB taxonomy): domain Bacteria; phylum Bacillota; class Clostridia; order Christensenellales; family UBA1750; genus JAVBNW01. Next base: position 39,744 of record JAVBNW010000103.1, read on the forward strand.
CTCAAGCGCGAGAGACAGGGAGAATGCCTGATACATGGAAAAAGCATTCCGCCAAGGAAGCGAAGACAGCATGTATGGTACAGTGCGAACGACACGAATACGCAGTTTTTCACGCCCAGTGTGGAAGAAGAGCTGATGCTCCTTTGCGATAAGGATGAAAAAACGCTTGACAGGGCGCGTGAGCTCCTCAGAAAGCTGGGCTTGTATGCGTATAAAAACCGCCACCCTGTCACGCTTTCAGGCGGGCAGAAGCAACGGCTCAGCATCGCCTGCGGCATGTTGTCGGATCGGGATATCCTGATCTTTGACGAGCCCACCAGCGGCCTTGACGGCGATAACCTGCATATCGTGTCCGGTATGCTGCGCGAAGCGGCGGCCGCAGGAAAGGTGGTCCTGGTGGTCACACATGACAATGAGCTGATTACGGATTGCTGTACGCATGTGGTCTGTATGTAAGAGAAAGCGCCTGGCGATCCCGGGCGGTTTTCTCGCCACTTTGGGAAGTCCTTCATCATGTTCTTCCTGTAAGGCGGTGATTGTATGGAGATATTAAAGTTTAGAAGCCGAAGTTCAACCTTGAATTTTACATATATTTCTTACTTGTGATATCTCTCTGCAAAGACTATATAATACCAACAGCTCCATTTTTAAATCGATAAGCTTTGTTTTATTGGCTAAGCGTCCTTTCATGTTGTTGGAAAACTTACCCATTATCTTTGCAAACGGAGATTTGCTTGTATCTAATGACTTTTCACCCGTGCCGGTATAGCTAGCGGATCTATTTCGCTAAAGCTATATTAAAAACGAAGCCCATCTAAAAATAAATAGGCTTCGCTTTTTCTGGCCGGTTTAGCTACTTCCTTATCGGAAGGCCTCTTAGGGGCCCTCTTGGGAAGTAAGATCCGATGCTTTTATGCCCTTTGTGACGGCGGTGGAACGAATTTTCATACGGAATCTGACGACGGGCCATAAGGTGCAACGATCAAAATGCGCAAATGCTGGCCAACCTGCGCATGCTATGCTTTGTCCAAAGGCTTTACATAGTTGCACTTAGGCGTCCAATCGTCCTCGTCGTTCATACGAAAATATCCCGCGCGCTTGCCCCTATAGTTGTACTTCCGCGCATTTGTCGAAGCTCAGACGGGCGTCATTTTACTCGATCTATGTATCCGGCAAAATCCAGTGCAGCTTGCTTATGTTCTGCTTTTACAAAATCAAGTATCATGCCCTCAACCCTTGGTTTTACCGATTTTTGTGTCTGATACTCCGATATAATGACGTCTCCTTTGTAAGCTTGCTTCATTCTATCACGCACAACCTGCCAGCGGTATGTCATATTGCATTTTTCGATACTTAAGCCGCGTATGAACGCGGGTTCGAAAGATAAGCGGCGAAGCGCATCGCGCTTCGCCGCTTGTTTTCTATCGGACACTTCGTTCTTTTCTTAGCCCGCAACCTGCTTGTTCTTCAGCGCGCCCATGATGTACAGAACCGGCAGAACGAGGCCGATGATCGCGCCAAAGATTGCGAAGCCACTGAAGTTGGTGAACAGGTTGACCAGCACGAATACGATCATCAGCGCGCCGAACACCATGCACACCATCGCCTTTTCCGGCTTGTTGGCGTTGAGGATGCCCATAATGCCGGTGACGAATTGCACGATACCCGAGATGGAGCCGATCAACACGGCGCCGATGCCTACGGCAGCGCCCGCAGCGCCACCCAAGGCTCCGCCGATCGCCCCCAGGGCGAGCATGCCGACGAGGGTGAAAATTAGGTTGAAAGAGCCGAAGATGACCATCAGAATGCCGGTTACTTTCAAAAGGGAGCGCCCGGGTGCGTTTGCGGTGGCGGTAGCGGTCTGCGTCATAGTCATTTCCCCCTATCTGTTTGTCGCTCCGGTATATTTTCTTTGTGCGATAAGGCCTGTATGAAATAACCGGAGCTGCCACCAGTATAAGCCAAGATAGGGGAAAGATGCAAGACGATAGGGACATCCTGGGGGTATCTTTCAGTTACCTTTTAGCACTTCAGTCAGCTTTTTGTCGATTTTTTCTATCGAGCGGGCTACCGCCTCCGGCGCGGGGCCGCCCGGGAGGCTGCGGCCCTGTATGCACGCCTCCAGAGAAATTGCCGCATATACGTCGTCGCCGAACAGCGGGGTAAATCCCTTAAGCTCTTTAAGCGAAAGGTCTTCGATCGCCTTGCCCGCGCGCACGCATGCGAGCACCAGCTTGCCGATCACCTCGTGAGCCTCGCGGAAAGGCATGCCGCGCTTTACCAGGTAATCGGCGGCATCGGTGGCGTTCGCAAAGCCCAGCGCCGCCGCCCTGCGCATCGCCTCTTTGCGGAAGCTTACGGTTAAGATCATGCCCGTCATCACCGCCAGGCACTTTACGGTCGTGTCGCGGGCATCGAAGAAGGCCTCTTTATCCTCCTGCATATCCTTGTTGTAGGCCAAAGGGAGGCTTTTGAGCATGGAAAGCAGCGCCGTTAAATCGCCGTATACCCGGCCGGTCTTGCCGCGGATCAGCTCGGCGACATCCGGATTCTTCTTTTGCGGCATGATGGACGAACCGGTGGCATAGCCGTCGTCCATATCGATGAATGCGAACTCGCCGCTGGACCACAGGATCAGCTCCTCGCACAGCCTGCTCATGTGCATCATGATCATGCCGCACGCGTAGACATAGTCGCAGCAAAAATCCCGGTCGGAAACGCCGTCCAACGAGTTGAGCGTAATGCGCGAAAAATTCAAAAGATCAGCGACACGCTCCCGGTTCAGCGGATATGTCGTGCCCGCGAGCGCCCCGGAGCCCAGCGGCATCTCATCCGCGCGTGCTTTGGCCTGGGAGAGCCTTTGAATATCCCGAAGGAACATGCACGCATAGGCGCTTAGGTGGTGGGCGAGCGTGATGGGCTGGGCCCGTTGCAGATGCGTATAGCCGGGCATTACGGTTTCTAAGTTGTCCTTGGCGATCGCAAGCAGCGCGCCGGTCAATTCGCCCAGCAGCGCGGATGTTTCGCCTGCGCACTGCTTCATATACATGCGCATATCCAGCGCCACCTGATCGTTGCGGCTGCGGCCGGTGTGCAGCCGCTTGCCCGCCTCGCCGATGCGCTCGATCAACAAGGATTCTATGTTCATGTGGATGTCTTCGGCCTCCACGGAAAAGGCGCCTTTGCCTGCGTCGATCTCCGCTAGGATGCCGCGCAGCCCGCTTATGATCGCCTCGGCGTCGCCGGAGGGGATGATGCCCTGCTCGCCCAGCATCGTAGCATGGGCGATCGAACCCTGAATATCTTGTTTATACAGCCTTTGGTCGAAGCTGATGGAAGAGTGAAAGTCGTCTACGATGCCTTCCGTGGCCTTTTCAAACCGACCGCCCCATAGTTTCACAGTCATTCCGCCTTTCATAAGGGGCGGCGCACCAGCGCCGCCCCACTTGAGGTATCAAAGACACTTGCGCGCCAGAGCGTATGTTTTACTCTTTGTCCTTGAGCAGCAGCGCGCGCATCTTCAGTGGCAGGCCGAACAGGTTGATGAAGCCCTCGGCGTCCTTATGGCTGTAGGCGGGGGTGTCCCCAAAGGTGGCGAATGCCTCGGAATACAGCGAATAGGGGGATTTTACGCCCTGCGGAATGATATTGCCCTTATAAAGCTTTAGCCGCACGACGCCGGTCACCGTCTTTTGCGTCTCGTCCACAAACGCGGAAAGTGCCTCGCGCAGCGGGGTATACCAGCAGCCGTCGTACACAAGCTCCGCAAAGCGGATCGCCACGCCTTCTTTATAGTGGCGCGTCGCGCGGTCGAGGGTGATTTCCTCCAGGTTCATGTGCGCGGCATACAGGATCGTGCCAGCCGGGGTTTCGTACACCCCGCGGGATTTCATGCCCACAAGGCGGTTTTCCACCATATCGGCAACGCCGATGCCGTGCTTGGCGCCGATGGCGTTCAGGGTTTCGATCAGCTCGATCGGGCCCAGCTTTTTGCCGTTGACCGCGATCGGAATGCCACGTTCAAAGTCGATATCCAGCATCTCAGCTTCGTCGGGCGCTTTTTCGGGCGTATTGCAGATCAGAAGCAGATCGTCCGGGGGGGCGTTCCACGGGTCTTCCAAGTCCGCGCCCTCGTGCGACAGGTGCCAAAGGTTCCTGTCCATCGAATAGGGACGAGATTTGGCGACCGGTACCGGAATGCCGCGCGCATCGGCGTAGTCGATGCACTCCTCACGGGACTTAAGATCCCAGATGCGCCACGGCGCGATGATCTCAAGATCCGGCGCGAGCGCCTTGACCGTCAGCTCGAAGCGCACCTGGTCGTTGCCCTTGCCGGTAGCGCCGTGGGCGATGGCCACCGCGCCTTCCTTGCGTGCCACATCTACCAAATGCTTGGCGATGACCGGACGAGCGAAGGAAGTGCCGAGCAGATACTTGCCCTCGTAGACCGCGTGCGCCTTCAGGGTGGGGAAGATAAAGTCGGTAACGAACTCCTCGCGCATGTCCACGATGTATAATTTTGACGCGCCGGTCTTGATCGCCTTTTCGTTGAGCGGCTCAAGCTCTTCGCCCTGGCCTACGTCGCCCGCGACCGCAATGACCTCGCAATCGTAGTTTTCCTTGAGCCAGGGGATGATGATCGATGTGTCCAGCCCGCCGGAATAAGCGAGCACGATTTTCTTCTTTGCCATGTCGGCGCCTCCCTGTTTGTATGTTGAGCATAAGTATACATTAAACGGTATAAAAATGCAAGATGGTCGTTTGACTTTTTTTTGCCGCTTCTATATGATATTCGCGTAGGGAGGTTGGCGCTTGATTATTTTGGGAATCGACCCCGGCCTTGCGACGATGGGCTACGGCGTGGTGAGCTACGACGGGGCGAAGGTGAATCCGGTGGACTACGGAACGATCCAAACCCCCGCCAAAGTGCCGCTGCCGCGCAGGCTCGTGATGCTGTACGAAGGCGTCGAAGAGCTGATCGACAGGCATAAGCCTGACGACGTGGCGCTGGAGGAACTGTTCTTTTCTAAAAACGTTACCACGGGCATAGCGGTTGGGCACGCGCGCGGCGCGGTTATCGTGGCGCTTCGGCGCTACACCGAAAGCCTGTATGAGTATACCCCTATGCAAATTAAGCAGGCTGTGGTAGGCTATGGCAAGGCGGACAAGCACCAGGTGCAGCAGATGGTTAGAGTGCTTTTGGGCCTGCGCGAGGTTCCCCGGCCGGACGACGCCGCCGATGCGTTGGCCATCGCCATCTGCCACGCGCACAGCTCCCGGCAAAGGGCGCAGTATAAGATCCAGTGACCGGCACTGCGGCGCTATATATATGAGGTTTGCCATGAAGCGAAGAGAAATCGTGCTCGCCGCCGTATGCGTATCCATGACGGGCCTTTGCATTTTGCTGGGCGTAATGCTCGCCGCGAGCTACCGCGCCATCGAAACCCTTGAACAGGCGGCCGGGCGCGATGCGGATTTGCTGCGGCAGTTGGAAGCCGCCGCGTCTGTATACCGGATCGGCGAACCGACGCCGGACGGCGAAGAAGGGCGGCTTGATCGGGAATACCGGGCGGCCATGGCCGAGTGGTCGGGCAATACCTTGGAGGGCGTAGCCATCAATCTATCCTTCGGCGATCAGTGGAAAGAAGAGATGGATGCCTACTACCGGCTGCTTAATGACGCTCTTCATGAAGACAGGCGGCAGTGGCTCGCCTCCTCGCAAGAAGCCTGGGAAGTGCGGGCGAATATAGACGAGGAGCTTGCATGGCAGGTCGCCGATCAAGACCATCACGGCGGCACGATTATGAAGCTGATCGAATCCCAAATCTATCTGGATCGCTACCGTACCAGGGCGAAACAGCTGATGGAACTCTATGGCAATTTCACGAGTGGAATATAAACCTTCAATTTATGATGTGGCGCGAAAGGAAACCGGCATGATCGCTTTTTTGGAAGGCACCGTCGAGGAGAAGACCGCGGACTCGCTGACGCTCAACGTGGGCGGCGTCGGTTTTCTGGTGCGCACCAACGTCAACACGCTGTCCCGCGCGGGGCAGCGCGGCGAGAGATTCCGGGTGCTTACTACTTTAATCGTGCGCGAGGACGCGATGGAGCTTTTCGGCTTCGCCACCCGCGAGGAGAGCGAGATGTTTACCCGGCTCACCGGCATATCCGGCATCGGCCCGCGCACCGCGCAGGGGCTCTTGTCGGCGCTGACCCCGGCGGATATCGCCATCGCCGTCATGACGGGGGACGCGAAGGCGCTCGCCCGCGCGCCGGGCATCGGGCCTAAGACCGCGCAGAGGATGATCCTGGAGCTGAAGGATAAGGTAGGGCAGGAGGATCTCGCCGGGGGCGGTACGGTGACGGCCGACGTCGCCTCCGGGCCGGTGCAGGAGGCCATTTTGGCGCTGATGGCGCTTGGCTACACCTCCGCCGAGGCCGCCGCCGCCGCGCAGGCCGTGCGTTCCCAGGCAGATAAGCCCGATCAGCTCGTGTTGCTCGCGCTGCGCAAGCTGGGCGGCGCTTAGGGTAGCGGGAACCGAACCCCATGCGGTTTTCCGGGGCAGGAAACGCGGTATGGCATCGTTGCCGCCGCTCGGAGTGGCCCTGCCACGCCATCGCGGCGTCGTCTTGCCCTGCCGCGCCCCTGCCCCGGAAAACTCTTCGACCCCAAACCGCCTTGTGAGGATGCGGTTCAAGGAGGAAGAGGGAGGCATAGCAACGCCTATTCCGACCGATGCTGACGATTAAATGCGCCTCGCAAGGGGTTTTGGGGCGCATGGGTTCGAATTCCGCTACCCTAACCGGCCCGCCCACCCATTGCCGCGATGAAACGAGGGAAAACCCATGCAGGACGACCGCATCATCACCTCCGGCTACCAGCCTGAAGACGATCAGCTCGAGCAGACGCTGCGCCCGCGCAACCTTTCACAATACATCGGCCAGCGCGCGGTGAAGGATTCGCTTTCTATTTATATGGAGGCGGCGAAGCTTCGGCGCGAGCCGCTGGATCACCTTTTGCTGTACGGCCCGCCGGGCCTTGGCAAGACCACCCTCGCGGGCATCATTGCCGCCGAGATGGGCGCGCAGATGCGCATGACCTCAGGCCCGGCCATCGAGCGGCCGGGGGATTTGGCGAGCATACTGACCAACCTCAACACCGGAGACGTATTGTTCGTGGATGAGATCCACCGTCTTTCGCGCACGGTGGAGGAGGTTTTGTACCCCGCCATGGAGGATTTTGCGCTGGATATCATCATCGGCAAAGGGCCGTCGGCGCGCTCCATCCGGCTGGATCTTCCTAAGTTTACGTTGGTGGGCGCGACCACTCGTGCAGGCATGATGACCAACCCGCTCAGGGATAGGTTCGGCATTACGTTCCGGCTGGAGCCCTATACAATAGAAGATCTGACCAAAGTGGTGTCCCAGTCGGCGGGGGTATTAAAGATCGCCATCGACGAGGAGGGGGCGCGGGAAATCGCCCGCCGCTCGCGCGGAACCCCGCGCATCGCCAACCGGATGCTCAAGCGGGTGCGCGATTACGCGACTGTGCGCGCGGACGGCGAGATCACCCGGGATGTCGCGTTCGAGGGACTCAACATGCTGGCGGTGGATCCGCTGGGGCTAGATAACGTAGACCGCAACGTGCTGGGCGCGATGATGCAAAAATTCGGCGGCGGGCCGGTGGGGCTTGACACCCTCGCGGCCGCCACCGGCGAGGACGCGGGCACGATCGAGGATGTATACGAGCCGTACCTTCTGCAGCTCGGCTTCATTATGCGCACGCCGCGCGGGCGCGTCGCGACCCCGCTCGCGTACAAGCACATGGGGCTTACGCCCCCACCCGCGAACGGTTCGGAGGGGCAGACCGCGCTGCTGGATTGATTTATGGTGGTTTCGCGCGGCCTGCCGCCGCGCTGTGATTCCATCAAACGCAAAGGAGGAGGACGCATGGCGAGAAAGACCTTAAACTTCGGCATGATCGGCTACAAATTTATGGGCAGGGCGCATTCGCAGGCGCTGAGCAGGGTGGGCATGCATTTCGACTTGGATGCGGACGTGCGCATGCGCGCAATCTGCGGGCGGGATGAGGCCTGGCTGCGCCAAAATGCCGGCAAGCTGGGCTGGGAAGAGGTGGAGACCGACTACCGCAAGCTGGTATCCCGCGCGGATATCGATTGCGTAGACATCACCGCCACCAGCTACCTACACAAGGAAATGTGCATCGCCGCCGCCGAAGCGGGCAAGCACATCCTGTGCGAAAAGCCTTTGGCTACCACGCTCGCCGACGCGCGGGCCATCGTTGCGGCGGTTACGAAGGCGGGTGTCAAGCATCAGGTGGGCTTTAATTACCGCTTTACCCCGGCGGTGGTGCTCATCAAAAACATGATCCAGCAGGGGAGACTCGGCAAGATCTTCCACTTCCGCGGCTTCTATTTGCAGGATTATATCATCGATCCGGATTTCCCCAAGGTATGGCGGCTGGATAAGTCCATCGCGGGCTCGGGCTCGCACGGCGATCTGAACGCGCACGTGATCGACTGCGCGCGCTACCTGGTGGGCGAGCTCGCCGAGGTGATCGGCATGAGCGAGACGTTCGTGAAGGAGCGCCCGATCGTGGAGCGCATGGAGGGGCTGTCCGGCAAGGCGGCCGACGACGCGCCGCGCGGCACGGTGGATGTGGACGACGCGACACTTTTTCTGACCCGCTTTGAAAACGGGGCTCTCGGTTCGTTTGAAGCCACCCGCTTCGCGCAGGGGCATAAGAACGATATGTATTTCGAGATCAATGGCTCGAAGGGTTCGGTTAAGTTCGTGTTCGAGCGGATGAACGAAATACAGTACTTCGATGCGGGAGTGGATTCCGGCGTGCAGGGCTGGTCGACCATCCAGGTATCGGAAGGTATCCACCCGTATTGGTCGCATTGGTGGCCCGCCGGGCACGTGATCGGCTACGACGAGACGTTCGTGCACGAGATCTACGAGTTCATCCAATCCGTCGCCAACGACCGCCCGTGCGCGCCGGATTTTTACGACGGCCTGAAGGTGGCGCAAATTCTCGAGGCGGTCGACCGCTCCATCGACACCCGCGCGTGGGTGAATGTGCAAGACGTATAAGCGATTGCGATTTTTGCCAATTGTCACCCAAAATGCCTGTATTCGGGCATTTCAGACTAATGACAAAGGCAGCAACGAAAAACAACGATGCAAGAAGCAGAAAACGTTTGTATTTTGCATTCCTGCTGGGGGCGCGGGGCCGGGGCCCCGCATTAAAGAGCCGGAAGGCCAGTGAGCGACCTGCGGCAATCGACCTTAGGAGATTACCGCAGGTATTCGCCAACTGCAAGGTGTACGGCTGCAGGCTCATGCTCATACCTGCTGGTGCGCAAGCCCGGCCGGAAATGACGCAAGACGTGGTGAGCGTGAGCGAGACG